>NZ_CP126106.1:5215000-5515000 GCF_030123325.1 Peribacillus simplex
CTTTACTTATTCAGTACCGCTTTTTATGAAGCCATCAAGTTCAGCAGAGAAAAAGGCAAGGTGAATGGTACGACGTTTTTATTCAGCTTTACTTTTGCTTTGATCTTCACACGGATCACCTACTTGTTTCACCCCTATTAAATAAAAGCAGTAAGTCGGGAGACTTACTGCTTTTATACGGAAATGTGCGCTTCTTTATTTACCTTGCTTTTCTTTTCATCCTTTAAGAACATCATCAAACCACCCAATATGATGGTACCTCCAAGGACCTGCGTCCAGAGTATCGGTTCATCCAATATGAAGTAAGCCAGAATTGTCGCTCCCGCCGGTTCTAGTAAGATCCCCATCGAAATCGTAGAAGTGCTTAACCACTTCAGTGACCAATTGAATAAAGAATGCCCTAATAAAGTCGGGAAAATGGCAAGCAAAACGAAATAGATCCAATCGGAAGCAGGATAAGGCGCCAATGCCTCTCCTTTGAAGATCACATAGAAAAACAATGCGACAGCGCTGATTGCATACACGACAAAAGTATATGTTATAGAAGAGATGCGTTTTCGAACATTTTGACCAAACAGTAAATAACCGGTTACCAGCGCACATGCGATAAGCGAAAGAATATCTCCCCAAAGCGCCATACCGCTGATTCTAAAATCACCCCAGCTAATGACAAGGCTGCCTGCTATTGCAATGACGCCGCTCAATATCGCCTTCATTGAAAATCTTTCTTTAAAAAACAGGTAGGCCCCGGCAAAAGCGAATAAAGGCTGGAGGGTGACAAGCACAGTTGAACTCGCGACCGATGTGTAATTAAGCGATTCAAACCATAAAATAAAATGAAAAGCCAAAAACACTCCTGCCACAATCGAATACAGCCAATCCTTTTTATTAATGAACTTAAGTTCATGACGGTATTTCACCAAGAAAACCGGCAACATAAGAAGGACAGTAAATAATAAACGGTAAAAGGCGATAACACCCGATGGAGCGGTCGCCAATTTAACAAGGATGGCCGAAAACGATACGGATGCCACACCGATCGCTAACGCTACATAAGGATTCACTTTTGGCATTTGACTTAAATTCCTCCTTTCAACGGAATTACGTTTCATTGAACTCTATTCTACTATGTTAAAATTATTAGGGTAGCTTTTTTTAGAAAACGGGTATATGGCAATAGACGATCTTATTATTCGATAATAATTCGGAAGTGGTGAAACAAAATGGAATGGACATTCGACCCTCAATCGGAATTGCAAATCCTTATCAAATTGGGGATTTCGGCTCTCCTTGGACTAATTATCGGACTAGAGCGAGAAATGAAACGAAAACCCGTTGGATTAAAAACAAGCCTGGTCATTTCAATCGTCAGCTGTTTATTAACGATCGTTTCCATGGAATCCGCTTATAAGTTCCCGGGGAGCGACGACGTAAATATCACAATGGACCCCTTGCGTCTAGCGGCTCAGATTGTTTCCGGCGTCGGCTTTATCGGCGCAGGCGTCATTCTCCGGAGGGACAACAACAGCATATCCGGTTTAACGACAGCCGCCATCATCTGGGGAGCGGCGGGAATCGGAATCGCCGTTGGAGCAGGATTTTTTCTCGAAGCAATAGCTGGTGTCATCCTATTGATCATAAGTGTCGAATTGGTGCCCGCAATCGTCACCTGGCTCGGACCGATGAAGTTAAGGCAAAAAGAAATCTATCTGCAGCTGGTAGTACAGAATAAAGATGACATTGCCATCGTACTGAAAAAAATCAAAGACGAAAAAATATTCATCAAAAACCTTAGAATCAAAGATGTAGCAAATGACAACCACCTTTTGACGCTTAAAGTTCTGGTCGATCATAAAATCAGAACATCGGAAGTGTATTACACCGTCTCCAATCTTAAGGAGATTAAAAGGGTAGAGATCGAAAATACATGATAATAAAACCATTTGACTGCCCTCGAACAGTTCACTAGAAAAAAGGGGTTCGGAATTAAACAATCCGAGCCTCTTTGAATTTCCCTCAACATTAAGAGATCAAGCCTCTACAAGCCCACTATGCTAGATCACTTTTGACCCTTGGCAAAGTCCAATTGGGCATCCTCTAATACTAATGGCTAAGTCTTGCCTGCACAAAGCAATCGAAACTTCCGCAACAATGAAAAAGGTCTAGTGTTACGAGACTTCACTGTGGCCTGATCCATTACTTATTATTTAAGGGGTCCACTACATACATATTTTTTTAAATTTGCAAAATAATCAAACCGATATCCTTCTCTATACGTTTATATAGTGAAAGGATGAACTCCGGCTTGATTAAATTTTTCAAAGGAAGGTGGGCAGGACAACCAGCAAGAAATTGACAGGGATTTAAACATTATCAAGAAAATAATTCCCCGAGGTGAGTCATGTTTAAAAAAATGAAGTTAAAAAGTATATGGATTATCCCCTTACTATTTGTGTTTTTTATACCAAATGTAATTGGAGCTACTTCTACTAAAGGTAAAAGCCCGGTGTTAGGGACAGGCTTTGACACCCACATCACCAACAATTCCCTTGCAGTAAGTCCGGATGAGCAAATAGCGATTGTCTCGGATAGCCGTGAACAATCCATCCTGGTCTATGATCTCACCAAAGGTAAGTTGCGCAAAAAGATTGATGGTTTCGTTTCCCCAAGAAACATCGTGTTCATTGATGGCGGTTCAGAGTTTGTCGTCTCAGACAGTACACTCGGCACACTTCGCTTTTACAGCATTAAAAATTTCACCTTAAAAAATGAAGTTGTCGTTGGTCCAGGGGCATTCGGGACTGCTGTCAGTCCCGATGGAAAGACATTGTATGTGAATAATCAAGCACATAATTCCGTCACGGTCGTCGATCTGGAAAAACGAAAACCGATTGACGTCATTACAGGTTTCGCCCAACCAAGGCAAGGCATCAAAGTCTCTTCAGACGGAAAATATATCTTTGTCACGAACTTTCAAGGAGATAAAGTGTCCATCGTTGATGCCACCACTAAAAAAATCATTCGTGAAATATCAGGGTTCTCCAGTATACGCGGAATCTCGATTACCGCTGATGGAGGAACATTATATGCCGCAAACAGCGGACGCAACAGCATTTCCGCAGTCGATACGTTAGACGGTAATATAAAGGGTGAAATCAAAGTGGGACGTGAGCCATATGGCGCGGCTCTATCACCTGATGACAAACTCCTCTTTGCAAGCAACAAAGCTGATAATACGATTGACGTGATCAATGTCGCTGATCACCGTGTAGTTAAAACAATTGGGGGTTTCAAAGAACCAAGGCAAGCAATCGTCTTTAGCCATGATGGGGACCAGGCTTATGTACTGAATCGGGATCTCTCCATTGCACGTGTTGATGTTAAAACATACACCATCACGGATATGATTCAGGATAAGCCAAAAAAATATAAGCTTAAAATACTAGAATCTGACGAAGCGGGCAAATATTTAGCAGATCAAGACGGAATGACACTTTATCATTTCACAAAAGATGATTCTAGTGTCAGTAATTGCAAAGGCCCATGTCTTGAAATTTGGCCGCCATTCCATGCAGATAACATCATCTCTCATAATGGATTCGACAAAAATGACTTTAAAACAATCATAAGAGATGACGGACAAAAACAAACCACATATAAAGGGCATCCACTCTATTACTATGTGAAAGATAAACAGGCAGGTGATATAAATGGGCACGGCGTCAATAATGTCTGGTATGTATTGAATAAAAAGATTTTTGAGGAATAAGCGCAATAACAAGGAATCAGGAACGCTAATAAGCGGCACATAGAAATCTAATGTTGAAAAAGCCAATGAAAGGACCATCCCTCCTTCTTAATGATTACATTTTGCGGCTAGTCTCAATCGTATAAACAAAAAAACTGTAGGTTAACTCGATTCATCGAGTCTATAGTCTGATCCGTTTGACTGCCCTCAAACGGTTTTTTTATCATTTTTGCAAAAATCTCATATTTTATATTGACTTTTCACCAAAATCCGATAAAATAATTATTGTACCTAATACGGGGCATTAGCTCAGCTGGGAGAGCGCTACGCTGGCAGCGTAGAGGTCAGCGGTTCGATCCCGCTATGCTCCATACCAAAAACCCTTGCATAGCAAGGGTTTTTTTCTTTGGCCTAAAAGAAATAAACGAGCGGATCAAGCCACTTCTTCTTGCATGTTCGGAAGTATATCTCCTTTTATTAACAAAATGCACCTACCTCCTATACGGAAGCAGGCGCATTCAAATTCATTAAAAAAAAGCTTTGAAATAGCTTGGAGCTTACAATCCTTCAGGAGAATCTATGAAAAAAGATGCGATAAGCTGTCCTAGTCTTCGAATTCCCTCATCTATTTCTTTCTCATTGGCATAACTGAACGAAAGCCGGAGAAACTCGGTTCCATCGTTTTGATCCAAGAAAAAGTATTTCCCTGGAACATATGAAACACCCTCAGCCAGTGCCTGTGATAATAGATGCGACGTATCAACACCCGGAACTCTCATCCAGACAAAGTAACCACCATCTGGTACATACCAGGAAACGGATTCTGGAAGAAATTGTTTCATCGCACGGATTAACGCAGTACATTTAGAACGATACACATCTTTTAGTAGGTCGAGCCGTTTCTCAAAATCAGTGTTTTCTAGGTATACAGCCATTGTACTTTGAGCAAATGGATGGTCTAGATCTTTTTTAAACCACTCGAAAGCCTTAATGAATTCACTTTCTCCTGCTATCCATCCAATCCGCATTCCTGGCGCAACAACCTTGGATAATGACCCAAGTTGGAGGACTCGCCCGCATTTATCCATAGATTTTATTGGCACCGGATTTTTATCGAAGGATAATTCCCCGTATGCATCATCCTCTATAATGAGGAAGTCAAACTCGATGGAAAGCTCCAATAAATGCTTCCGGCGCTCAATTGTCATGGTCGTCCCAGTTGGATTTTGAAAGGTTGGGATTGTATATAGAAAACGCGGGAGGGTTAGACCTGTACGTTTCCTCTCATCCAGCATTTCTTTTAATCGGTACGTTTGTAGTCCCTGTTCATCTATCGGTATACTAATAATCTGCTTCGTATAGTTTTGAAAAATCTCTAAAGCTTCCATATAGGTGGGAGACTCTACCACTACGACCGCTTTATCATCAAGAAGAATGCGGGCAATAAGATCAATCCCCTGGCAAGCTCCTGATGTAATCAAAAGCTGATCTTCCAAAATGCAAATTCCACGCTCTCCCAATCTTTTTCGGATTTGATGCTTAAGTCTTGCAATTCGTGGACTCCCGATATAATGGAGCGGCAAATCCTGCTCCTCATCAAGAAGTCTGGCTACAGCTACCTTGAGATCCTCGGCAGGAACGAGAGCAGGATCAGGATAGCCTGAACTCAAGCGAATGCAACCATCTGGCAAATCTGGCATCCATGCACCGGGCGGATCATTCTTAAGTGCCGCTTTAATGTTCTCAGAAAAAAAAGATTCAACTTTCACTCAACCATACACCTTTCCGTCAATCAAACCCGATTGATTCTCGCGATTTTTGAAGATAGCTGCTTATTTCATGATGCACGCAGATAGTCATTCTTTTGTAAAAAAAACTGAAATTAATTTTAAACTTTCGTCTGATGAGAGACAACAAAGCCTCTTTTAGGAAATTCCGGAGTCTCTTTTACACAGAACTCTTTTGGCCGCTCCAATGGAATAGGAGCCATTTTCTTTAAAACTCATGTGTATAGATGAAGTGGTTTTTGCCTATCAGTACCTGTAAAGCTGATAAAAGATCCTAAAAAGTGAAGAAAGGCAGATCGTCCGCCTTTCTTCACTTTTTATGCAGCTCATTCCATTTCTTAACCAAACGCTTCGGTGCCGCACGTAAATAGGCTTCTTTAATTAGATAGGTTAATTCATCCCAGTCTCCCCTATCCGGATTTTGAATAGAAACCCAACCGTGATGTCCTATATATGGGGTTTTGAAAAAATTCTCTTTCTGTAGCAATAATTCTTGAGTTTCTCGATCTGACTTGAACGACAAGTTGAATCCTTCCTCGCTTTCACCTGAAATCACGAAGGACTTTCCACTGATTTTAAAAGTATTGTGACCGAAACCGTCAATATGTTCAACAGCTTCGGGCAGTGCAAGACAGATGGTGCGTGCAATTTCAAGCATGGCTTCCGTGTTTTTTGATTTCATGTTTTAATTCACCTATTATCAACTCTATTTTGCGTTCACATCGGGTTGATGAATTCCGAATATATTGCCCTCTGTATCAATATAGTATCCTTGCCAAGCCATACCAGGCAGGGCATATTTGGGCATTGCGACCTTGCCGCCATTCTCAATAATTTTAGCTTCCGTTAGATCGTAATTTTCCACGCCCATTGTACAAGCAAATGCATTTAATGCTTGGTCTGTATCCGGCGGAGCACTTTGACGCTGCATCAAAGCACCATCGATCCCAGGTTCTTTCTCATCGCCAGTTACCGCTCCAAAGTAAGGCATACCTGCATACTCACTCCAATCTTGAAATGACCATCCAAATACCTCTCCATAAAACTTCTTTGCCCGTTCCATGTCATTCACATGAATTTCGAAATGAACTATTCTTCCCATGATTTCCTCCTAAGTTATATATGAATTAATCATTTACTTACATTATTCAGTCTGTGTTCGCTAACCATCTATTATTATAATTTAAATGGAAATAAATTCAAAGAAATTGAAGCTTCATCATACAATCTGTCATAACCTTTTAGAAAGACCCGGGAGCCGCTTTTCAAATACCGAATAACCGTTTGTTTATCAAAAATTTGCGAAACTATGCGTATAATTTTGTGAAAGTTGGACTAGACTGCTAGTAAATAATTCTAGGAGGTTATCAAAATGTTTAGATTCGGGAAGAGAAAACTGCGGAGCAAGGTCGGTAAATTAATCGATAAGCACGGATATACACAAGAAGAGTTTGTAAGTGCATCAGGAATCTCACGTAATACGATAAGCAGAGTTTGCAGCGATCCTAAATATGTGCCGTCGGCCGGAGTTTTAAAGAAAATCATGAAGGCGGTTCGCAGCATTGATGCTGGCGCAAAGGCGGATGACTACTTTGATCTGTAAACAAAATGGGCCCTAGCGTAATGGCCGGGGCTAAATGTATTTGTTCCATTCTTGTTCATGCTCTTCATATCCATGCCCCCCTAAACCATGCTTACCTATCGCTGGAATAAAGTCACCCAGCAGCTGCATATCCTTAACTTCCCAAGCGAACCCTCCCACTTTGAAGTCACCTAGTTTCCGTGTATATATAAGATTCAACGACATCCCCCGAATTTGAAAATTAAAAACCCCCACTTCCATTAGGAGCGGGGGTTTTCGGATGATATGTATATCTTGCGGTTCTTTTGTCCCTTTTAGACAAACCCCCTGCAGTGATTTCCTTAAACAAGTGCTTGTTATCGATCAGGGACAAAAGGTTATGTATTCCGCTTGAGCTATTTTCGACTAACCATTTTCTTTATGAACCGCACCACAGGTGACACAATGGATTCATGTACATTCGTAAGGGCATAACCGATCAGACCCATTATTACCAGGGCCAAGATTAATCCTATTATCAATCCTGATGTTTCTCTAAGTTCTTCAAGTACAGCATCCATCATTCCTTACCCTCCCCGGCTTGCCGATGCGACTTAATTTTACGGTTTTACATCCATTTTACTTCTGAAAGCTTCATTTATCGTTTTTTCTTGGACTTTGCCCAATCTGTTAAATAAGGTTCATTATAACGTATTGGATGATTATGGTCGAGATGCCACTTTTTAAACGCATTCATTGATGTCACTCACCATCATTACTTACTGATAAAGGCTTTATCTCTAGCGTTTCTCTTTAAGTTAAATTATAAACCTTCGTTTCATCCGAACATACAAGAGAAAATGTAAACCTTTTCATTTGTCCAAAACCGACAAACAAATGACAGAATTATTGTTTTTTAAGAACATTGAGAATATTGTCGAAAAATCGTAAGCTTAATTTATTGAAATACATCTTCTTAGGGGGTGCGCTTTATATGGAAGCCATTACAAGGGACTTTTTCTTATTTTTATCTAAAAATAATCTGCTTAATAATATTGCTAAAAAAAGCGGAGGAAGTTTTGCTGCTGGAAAGATCATCGGCGGAACTGATTTCCAAAGTTCCATTAAATTCATTAAACAACTTAACAATAGCGGCTTGTCGGTTACAGTAGACCATCTTGGGGAATTCGTTGATTCTAAGGAAGTGACTCAGGAACGGACGGCAGAATGCATCGAAACCATCGAAATGATCAGCAGGGAAAAACTTGATTCACAGGTTTCTCTGAAGATGACTTCTCTGGGACTTGATATCGATCATAAACTCGTAATCGAGAATATGACGAAAATTCTTGATACAGCCGAAAAACACAAAGTCATGGTCACGATCGATATGGAAGATGAAGTTCGCTGTCAGGCAACAATCGATATCTTTAGACAGTTCAAAGAAAAATACAGCTGCATAAGTACCGTTCTACAAGCATATCTATTCCGCACAGAGAAGGATTTGGAGGACCTTGCCCAATATAAGCCATTCCTCCGTCTTGTAAAGGGTGCCTACAAGGAATCTGCCGAGGTGGCTTTTCCCGAAAAGAATGATGTAGACGAAAACTATAAAAAGTTGATTAAGCAAAGTCTTCTTAACGGAAATTATACGGCCATTGCCTCACATGATGACAAAATCATCGAATATACAAAAGAGTTGGCCAAGAAGTTCGACATCCCGAATACACAATTCGAATTTCAAATGCTTTATGGCATGAGAAACAAAACTCAATACGAATTGGTCAAGCAAGGTTACAAAATGCGCGTCTATGTACCATATGGTCTGGATTGGTATGGATACTTCATGAGAAGGCTTGCAGAAAGGCCATCCAATATTGCCTTTGCCTTCAAAGGGATGGTCAGGAGCTAAATATACATTCAACATTATTAATTGCTACAAAAAATCTATTAAAAGGTGTGATTATCAATGATTTCATATAAACACGAACCATTTGTTGATTTTACAAACGAGGAAAACAAAAAAGCATATCAGGAAGCACTTCAAACTGTTGAGGGCTACTTAGGGCAAGACTACCCTCTTTACATCGGGGCAGAGAAAGTGACGACTGATGAGAAAATCGTTTCATATAACCCTGCAGATAAACAAGAGGTCATCGGCCGGGTATCGAAAGCGAACAGGGATCTTGCTGAAAAAGCCATGCAGGAAGCTGTTACCGCTTTTGAAAGCTGGAAAAAAGTGAAGCCGGAAATCCGTGCTGACGTTTTATTCAAAGCTGCTGCCATCATTCGCAGACGCAAGCATGAATTCTCTGCGTTATTGACGAAAGAAGCGGGAAAACCTTGGAATGAGGCTGATGCGGATACAGCGGAAGCGATCGATTTCCTTGAATTCTATGCCCGTCAAATGCTGACGCTTAAAGATGGTGTGCCTGTTCAAAGCCGTCCGGGGGAATTTAACCGCTATGATTACATTCCATTAGGGGTAGGCATCATCATTTCTCCTTGGAACTTCCCATTTGCGATCATGGCAGGTACAGCTGTTGCCGCTATCGTTACTGGTAACACGATCCTTTTGAAACCAGCTTCGACTACTCCAATCGTTGCTGCAAAATTCGTTGAAGTGATGCTTGAAGCCGGCCTTCCAGCAGGTGTGTTGAATTTTGTTCCAGGAAGCGGAGCCGAAGTGGGCGACTACCTGGTTGATCATCCAAAAACACGTTTCATTTCCTTCACCGGTTCACGTGATGTAGGTCTGCGCATTTACAAACGTGCTTCTGAAGTGAACGAAGGCCAAATTTGGCTGAAGCGTGTCATTGCTGAAATGGGCGGAAAAGATACGATCGTCGTCGACAAAGAGGCAGATCTTGAATTGGCTGCTCAGTCGATCGTGAAATCTGCATTTGGCTTCTCGGGACAAAAATGTTCTGCTTGTTCCCGTGCTGTCATCGTAGAAGATGTATACGATCAAGTATTAGATCGCGCTGTTGAATTAACAAAACAACTAACAGTTGGTAATCCTGTAGAAAATCATTTTATGGGACCAGTTATCGATCAAGCTGCTTTTGACAAAATCATGAGCTATATTGAAATCGGGAAAGAAGAAGGACGCATTCTCGCTGGAGGAGAAGGAGATAGCTCTACAGGCTACTTCGTTCAACCGACAATCGTTGCTGATGTCGATCCGCAAGCCCGCTTGATGCAAGAAGAAATCTTCGGACCAGTCGTTGCTTTCACAAAAGCGAAGGACTTTAACGAAGCTCTGGAGATTGCCAATAACACTGAATATGGTTTGACTGGGGCTGTCATTACGACAAATCGCCTTAACATGGAAAAAGCACGCGAAGAATTCCATGTGGGGAACTTGTATTTCAACCGTGGCTGTACTGGTGCAATCGTAGGTTATCAGCCATTCGGCGGGTTCAACATGTCAGGAACTGATTCCAAAGCAGGCGGCCCGGACTACTTGCAGCTTCATATGCAAGCCAAAACAACATCCGAAACATTCTGATAATGTTCGATCAAGCAATTTGAAGATGATTTGAACCCTCTATGGTTTTCGTATCTTCCATTCTGGATACGGGAACCA
Source organism: Peribacillus simplex (assembly GCF_030123325.1). NCBI lineage: Bacteria > Bacillati > Bacillota > Bacilli > Caryophanales > Bacillaceae > Peribacillus > Peribacillus simplex. The sequence goes on from NZ_CP126106.1 coordinate 5,225,686, forward strand.
AAATGAGGTTAAATGGAGGAAGTGACAAATAGGTTGCTTCCTCTTTTAAAACAAAAAATTATAAATTTCAACCTGAAGGGAGTCTTTTATGGATTACGCATTAATACTTTCGATCAGCATTTACATGGCTGGCATGCTTCTCATCGGTTACTTCGCTTACAAAAGAACCTCCAATTTAAATGATTACATGCTGGGCGACCGAGGTCTTGGACCTGCTGTCACTGCATTAAGCGCCGGTGCAGCGGATATGAGCGGTTGGCTTTTAATGGGTATGCCTGGTGCCATGTTCGCAACAGGTCTAAGTTCCATCTGGATTGTAATCGGTCTCACATTAGGAGCCTATGCGAACTGGCTGTATGTTGCACCAAGATTGAGGACCTATACGGAAGTCGCCAATAACTCGATTACGATTCCCGCTTTCCTGGAAAATCGTTTTGGTGAGGGCTCACGGATCTTAAGGTTCATTTCGGCATTGGTTATTCTCGTATTCTTTACCTTTTACGTTTCTTCCGGAATGGTGTCCGGCGGAGTCTTATTCCAAAGTACATTTGGCCTTGATTACCATACAGGTCTATGGATCCTGACAGGCGTCACCGTTGCCTATACTTTATTCGGTGGATTCCTGGCAGTAAGCTGGACAGACTTTGTTCAAGGACTGATCATGGTCGTGGCCCTGGTTCTTGTACCGATCGTCACCCTTTTCCATGTTGGCGGTTTCGGTCCATCGATCGACACGCCACGTTCCATTGATCCAGCCCTATTGAATATTTTCACAGGGACGAGCTTTTTAGGCATCATCTCATTATTTGCATGGGGCCTGGGTTACTTCGGACAGCCGCATATCATTGTCCGCTTTATGGCGATCAGTTCTGTTAAGGAAATAAAGAAAGCCCGTACTATCGGGATGAGCTGGATGATTTTCTCCACTGTTGGTGCCATGCTGACCGGATTCATCGGAATCACTTATTATCACCAGAACGGACTCAAGTTAGCTGATCCTGAAACGATTTTCATTGAGTTAGGGGAAATACTATTCCACCCATTCATTACTGGCTTCTTGATTTCAGCCATACTGGCAGCCGTCATGAGCACGATTTCTTCGCAGCTCTTGGTCACAGCCAGCTCTTTGACCGAGGATATATACAAAACCTTCTTCCGTCGTACCGCTTCAGATAAGGAGCTTGTCTTCCTAGGCAGACTTTCAGTACTGATCATTTCAATCATCGCGCTTATTCTCTCTTGGGAGAAAAATGACACGATTCTTGGACTTGTCGGGTATGCTTGGGCTGGATTCGGTTCTTCATTCGGTCCATTGGTCTTACTAAGCCTCTGCTGGAAACGCATGACAACATGGGGGGCATTAGCGGGGATGGTCGTCGGTGCCGCTACTGTCATCCTCTGGTCGATGGCAGGATTATCAGATACGCTTTATGAAATGATTCCTGGTTTTGGTGCAAGCTTGATTGCCATCATCGTGGTCAGTCTTCTTACAGCGAAACCATCAAAAGAAGTAGAAGCGGAATTCGAAGAATTCAAAAGAACATTAAAACAATAATAAATCCCCTAAAAGGAACGGTATTTTTTCATATACCGTTCCTTCTTTGTTCTTGCCCCTATACACATCATTAGTTTAAAAGTATTATTAAACTAAGTTGTCATACACTTCAAAAAAATACAGGGGGCCATATATGTCATTAGAAAAAATCCTGACTCTCACAAACATCAACGATATAACGGATATGGTCAGCACTTATTTAAAAAAACCAGTCGTCATCGAAAATGACCAATTTTTATTGCTGGCATATAGTTCATATTATATCGAGCACTTCGACCAAGCCAATCGGCAAACCATCTTCACAAAGCATTGGCCGATTCCAATTCTGGAAAAATTCATGGATGAGGGCATTGTCGAGCAGCTTAAAACCGTGGAGCATCCATTCAGGGTGAAACAAATCGAGGAAATCGGATTAAATCAAAGAGTCGTAGTGAGCGCCGTTCACAAAGGACAGGTATTCGGATTCATTTGGGTCCAAGAAACGGAAATGATGACCGATTCCGATTTGGAATTTTTACATGAAGTTTCCCATCATATCGGCAAGCTCCTTTATCAGAAAAAACAGATAAACATGAAAAAAGATGAAGAAAAAAATGAGTTTTATCAAAAGGTCATTGACGAAGTCTATCAAACGGAAAATCAAATAAAATGGGAAGCCGCCAATATGAGTCTTCTCATTCCCGAAACTTTCCTTGTCAATGTCTTTACCATCGCTCAATCCGATGCGGAACATTTCGATGAATTAGCGGATACAGTCAGTCTATTCGCCAATGCATTGAATCATTTTACCCATGTATTCACAAACCAATTGAAGATCATCGTCTTGATTGGCAGCAACGGAAAAGGGAAGGATCTGCTTACCGATAGCGCCAATGATTTAACGAACACCGTTCTTTCCCAATTCAATGACAAAAAGGTATTCCCGGGAATCGGAAATGAGTACTCTTCGATTCTTCAATTAAGAAAATCCTATCTCGAAGCCCTGGAAGTGATCAACGCAGCCAAGTTCATCGGTGAACCTGAACAGCTTCCCTTCCAATATAGCAAGCTTGGGATTTTCCGTTACCTCGAAATGATCTCCAACCATCATACTAAAACGAATTATATCAATATGGATTTAGAGATTCTTCAAAAGAAGGACCAGGAAAGCCAAACCAAACTCCTTCAAACACTGGAAATATATCTGTTGAACAATTGCCGGATCAAACCTACAGCTGAACAGCTATACATTCATACCAACACATTGAAATATAGATTGAATCAAATAACCGATCTCACCTCAATCGATTTTGATGACTTTCATTCGAGAATGCAACTTTACATCGATTTACAGCTTATTAAGCAGAGATCTTAAAGCGTCCGGTTTTTGAGTTTTGGAAATTCAATAAGGAGAGAAGAAATGCGGCTGTGTCTGCCGTATTCCTCTCTCCTTATATATGTTTCACCTATTATCTGTCTAAAGGGTAATTACGGTTTTACTAGACTCACCTTATATGGAAACTTTATGCGTCCCAGTAAGAACGAAATCCATGATTTCCTCTTTCGATAGTTTGCTAAGACCAAGAGTTTCAATGGTTCTTCCACTTTGCGGAATGAAACAAGAAAAGGGGCCATGAAAAAAACGCCAGCGATGCCGCCGGCGTCATGTTAATGCATATAGGTCAAGATACTCTAATCGCACCCGATATTTCTTGTTCCAATTGATTGGTTCTCTCCATTTTTGTTGATTCCGTCCATCTAAAATATCCAGCCATATAATCGATCACTGCATGTTTATGCGTTTGAACTAAATCGATATCGAATAATAGCGTCCCTGTCCTGCGGAAGAAGAAATCAACTGGAGTTGCGGCCATTTCATGATCTAGTGCGTATTTCAGCTGTACGAACAGTTTCTTTGGAAGGCCACTGCTTGCTCCTCCGTCTCCTTCGCTTTTTGCGATATCGAATATTATAGGTGCGTTGGACCCATACATGGCCAATATCTCTTCGGTTTCCTTAACTGTGAGTCCTGAGTCAACTCCCATTTGGATATGTTGCTTGATATAATCGGTGAAGTTGCTTGATCCCCCGACATCCCCTCCGGAAATCGGCATTCCTTTAGTGCTGCTGGCTGGGTAAGTTTTATTGGATTGCTGGGCAAGCTTCCCCGCCAAAAGGTCGACCGTCGTTTTTGCCATCTTGCGATAACCGGTCAATTTCCCCCCCGCAATCGTGATAAGGCCCGAATCGGACTCCCATATTTCATCTTTCCTTGATATCTCAGAAGGATCCTTCCCTTCTTCAAGAATCAATGGCCTTACTCCAGCCCAGCTTGATTCAATATCATCATCCGTAATGTTCACTTCTGGGAACATATAATGTATCGACTTTAATAAATAGGCACGGTCTTCGGAAGTAACGGTCGGCACTGCAGGGTCACCATCATAAAAAGTGTCCGTTGTCCCTACATAGGCCTTACCGGCTCTCGGGATGGCAAAAATCATCCGGCCATCAGGCGTATCAAAATAAAGCGCCTGCTTCAACGGGAATTTCGATTGGTCGATGACCACATGAACACCCTTAGATAACTTCAGCGTTTTCCCTTTTTTCGATTGGTCTTTTTCACGAATGGAATCGACCCATGGACCTGCTGCATTAATGACTTTGTCTGCGAATATTTCATAAGAATCACCTGAAAGTAAATCGGCAACTTGGACGCCGTTCACCTTGCCATTGTCATATAACAATTTCTCCACTTTTGTATAATTTATCGGTGTTGCACCTTTATCGACAGCCGCCTTCATCACTTCAATCGTCAGACGTGCATCATCTGTCCGGTATTCAACATAGTAGCCTCCGCCCTTCAGTCCCTCTTTTTTAACGAGCGGCTCCCGTTTTAGGGTTTCCTCCGCCGAAAGCATTTTCCTGCGTTCAGCTTTTTTAACCCCCGCAAGGAAATCATATACACGAAGGCCAATGGAGGTACTGAATTTCCCGAAGGTGCCGCCTTTGTGCATGGGTAACAGCATCCATTCCGGCGTGGTAACATGCGGTCCATTTTCATAAACGATTTCCCGCTCTTTACCAACCTCTGCAACCATTTTTATTTCAAATTGCTTCAAATACCTCAATCCGCCATGAACAAGTTTTGTCGAGCGGCTTGAAGTACCTGCTGCAAAGTCCTGCATTTCAACCAAAGCCACTTTCATTCCACGGGTCGTTGCATCCAGGGCAATCCCTGCACCGGTAATTCCCCCGCCAATGACAACCACATCATATTTCTCTTTTTTCAGAAGTTCGGTCGTTTCTTCCCGATATATATTTGAAAACCTCATGCATGACTCCTCCTTTGGAAAATTGCATTCTATTTTTTCTTGAATTCTGCGTTTACTCGTGAATTTGCTCTGTTTACTCGTGAATTCGCACGGTTTACTCGTGAATTCTGCATTTACTCGTGAATTCACACGGTTTTCTCGTGAATTTGCTCTGTTTACTCGTGAATTCACGCGGTTTACTCGTGAATTCGAACGGTTTACTCGTGAATTCGAACGGTTTACTCGTGAATTCGAACTGTTTACTCGTGAATTCTGCGTTTACTCATGAATTCTTCACTTTTACTCGTGAATTCGCACGGTTTACTCGTGAATTTGCTCTGTTTACTCGTGAATTTGAACTGTTTACTCGTGAGTTCGGTCATTATATTCAATTGGTTCTTTGTTCGCATAGTTTATATAGATATTAATATCCCTAATCTGCCATTAAAAACAAAAAGAGAGACCACAAATGACATTATCGAATTAACGATAACGCATTCATGGTCTCTCCTGTTCTCCGGCCGAGTTATTAACTTGATTTCATTATAGCATACTCCAGCTCGTTTGAGAAAGAATACATCTTGTTTTTTATTTAAATGCCATAGCGGCATGTACAGCTTTTTTCCAGCCTACATATAATTTTTCACTTTCTTGCTCTTCCATGGATGGTTTAAAGGTTTTGTCCACCGCCCATTGCCGGGAGATTTCTTCTTGATCCTTCCAATACCCGACAGCAAGGCCAGCTAAGTATGCAGCACCCAATGCTGTGGTTTCGTTTATGGTCGGCCTCTCCACGGGCACCCGTAATAAATCGCTTTGGAATTGCATCAGGAAGTCATTCTTGACTGCCCCGCCATCCACTCTTAAGGTCTGGAGCTCGATTCCTGAATCCGCCTCCATTGCATCAAGGACATCCTTCGTTTGATATGCCAGTGATTCAAGTGTGGCACGAATGAAATGTTCTTTGGATGTGCCGCGCGTCAAACCAAAAACGGCTCCCCGCACTTCGCTGTCCCAATATGGAGTTCCAAGTCCTACAAAAGCCGGTACCACATATACTCCATCCGTACTTTCCACCCGTTTTGCATAGGTTTCGCTGTCCTTGGCATCATGAAGCATCCGCAGACCATCGCGCAGCCATTGGATTGCAGAGCCCGCTACGAATATACTGCCCTCCAGTGCATATTCGACCTTCCCATTCAGCCCCCAGGCAAGGGTCGTCAATAGTCCGTGTTCGGAACTGACAGCCTTGGTTCCTGTATTCATGAGCATGAAACAGCCTGTTCCATACGTATTTTTAGCCATTCCTTCATTAAAGCAGGCTTGGCCGAATAATGCTGCCTGCTGATCACCGGCAGCCCCGGCGATCGGAATCGATTGGCCGAAGAAATGATATTCGATCGTACGTGCATATTCCTCAGAGGATGGTCTCACTTCCGGCAGCATCGACTTTGGTACAGTCAATATCTCAAGTAACTCTTCATCCCATTTCAGTTCATGGATATTGTACATCAATGTCCGAGATGCATTGGAATAGTCCGTTACATGAGCCTTGCCTCCTGATAGCTTCCAGATCAGCCAAGTATCGATGGTACCGAATAACAGCTTGCCTTCATCCGCCTTTTGCCGTGCCCCATCCACATTATCGAGGATCCATTTCACTTTCGTTCCGGAAAAATAAGCATCTATCAACAATCCCGTTTTATCCCGGAATAGATCATTAAGTCCCTTTTCCTTCAAATCATCACAGATTTCACTTGTTTGCCTGGACTGCCATACGATCGCATTATAGACAGGGGTACCCGTTTCCTTATCCCAAACGACTGCCGTTTCACGTTGATTGGTGATCCCGATCCCGGCAATTTGCTCTGGCTTTACACCGGATTCAGATAGTACACCGGCAATGACCGCCAAGATCGAACCCCAAATCTCATTGGCGTTATGCTCGACCCAGCCTGGTTTAGGGAAATGCTGCGTGAATTCCTTTTGGGAGGAATGAACGATTTCCCCCTTTTCGTTAAATAAAATCGCCCGCGAACTCGTTGTTCCTTGATCTAATGATAAAATGTATTTTTCCATTGTGCATGCCCCTCCTTTTAATTAACTGGCAATATTTCTGCTTTCCAATTCATGTGACTGTTTTTTACCAAATGCATAGGCTAATATCAATAGTACCAGGCTTGCACCCAAAACAGACCAAAATCCTGCTGTTATTTCTCCCATAAAGAATGCTTTATAACAAACGGCACCGAGTGAACCCCCAATAATCGGTCCAACGACCGGAATCCATGAATAGCCCCAATTGGAATTGCCTTTACCCGGTATCGGCAGCAAAAAGTGAGCGATGCGCGGCCCCAGATCGCGGGCCGGGTTAATCGCATATCCTGTCGTTCCCCCAAGTGACATCCCGATCACGACAATCAATAACCCGACAGCGAAAGGGTTTAGACCCTCTGTAAAATTATTGGCACCTATAAATAATAAACCAAGAATAAGGATGAAAGTTCCTATCATCTCACTTAATAGATTTGAAAATGTGTGCGGGATCGCAGGTGATGTCGCGAACACACCAAGCTTCGCTCCTGGATCATCCGTAGCCTTCCAGTGTGGCAAATAGTGCAGGAATACTAGAGTTGCGCCAAGGATTGCGCCAATCATTTGGGCAACGATGTAACCGGGCACATCACTCCAAGGAAATTCCCCAATAATGGCAAACCCTACAGTGACTGCCGGGTTTAAATGCGCCCCGCTTATGGAGCCCACTGCAAAAACGCCCATGGTAACGGCCAACCCCCACGCAATCGTGATTACGATCCAGCCGGCATCTTTTGCATAGGATCCCTTTAAGGATGAGCCAGCCCCAATGCCTGCACCGAATAAAACTAATATCATCGTACCTAACACTTCTCCCCAAAATGGAGTCATGAATAAAACCCTCCCCTGATAAATTTCTTTAACCTTGCCGACAAATAAAAGGAGATCCACAGCAGAACTATCCTCATAAAATAAATTATGAATAGATCTGTTGTGAATCTCCTAGTCTCCGTCACATCTATTAACTTGTACTGTAAAATATACTAGTTTATGAAAACGCTGTCAATATTTCGTGAAAAATTATTCTATTTTTCTGTAATTTTTTTCAATTTCTCCTATTAGACGATATCCCATAATTCAGTTTTGGAAGTGGTGATTGACGACGCTCCGGCATCCAGGGCGTTCAGGACCTCATCCGAAGTACGTATGAGTCCGCCCGCAAAAATCGGTGTCTGCAATCGTTCCTTCACTTCTTTTATCATCCATGGCATGGCGCCCGGCAATACTTCGATATAATCCGGCTTGGTTTTCTGTACCAGCTTATAACTTTTCTCAAGCGCATGTGAATCTATTAAAAAGATTCGCTGGATGGCAATGACTCCCTTTTGCTTCGCCTTCAATATAACGCTTGATTTAGTCGAAATCAGCCCATATGGATTATATTCCTGACAAATGAATTCTGTCGCGTACTCATCACTTCTTATGCCATGGATCAAATCGACATGATAAATCATTTTCTTATTATGCTGCTTTGCCAACATACTTACGTTTTTCAATTGTGATATATGCAAATCAAGAAACACACCTATTTCATAGGAACTCTCTAAAAATCTTTCGAAATCCTTCATGCTTGCTGAAGCAGGCAAAATCTTCTGATCCATCATTATCCTCCTCATTCCCCGAAAAACTCAAAACTTCAAGTCATTTAGTATATTTTAAAGAGCTTGATTTATCAAACACATTTTTTCATGACCAATGTCACCATAACACTATCATACCTGGCACTCCCTTTATAGTTTTCGGCTAAGGATGTATGTAAACTCGATCATAAAGTAAGTTTCATTTTCAATGCACCTTCGACGAGTTCATACGATTTAATGGTGCCAACGGGAATTTTTCTCACGATGCTCCAAGCATTAACATTCATTTTGATCGTTCTTTTTTCAAATTCAAAAAATGGCGGTCTGTTAAATATCCTTTGGTTGATGAAATTCCTGTCAATCGGTTCCATTTCCACTAATTCAAATACAATCGTTCTTTTTTCCACAGAAACCGGTTTTAATGTAATCCGAAAAGCTACGTTTTTCTTAAACATCATTTTTTTCACTTCCGTCGTTCCTGAAAGCACGATATGCTTTGGCGTAATCTCGACTTTAATATCCCGACCATATGATTTCATTCTTATGATTTTCTCTATCATGGCTTCAGTTACCGTTATCGGTATGCCATTTTTGAATGGATTGAATGTACTCATCCTTGCATTCCCCCCCTGCCGCTCATACGGAACGTCGGTTATAGCATATGCCGGGTTCCCTGATGCAGTAACACATATTAATAATCGGTATATTCGAAATCTTCCACCTTCGACCCTTGACCTTTATAAAAACTACCTGTATAGTCATAATTAATTTAATAGACAACTCTTATCCAGAGAGGTGGAGGGACTGGCCCTTTGATGCCTCAGCAACAGACTGATCAAGTACTGTGCTAATTCCAGAAGTGTAAAAACTTGAAGATAAGAAGAGTATATAGCTTGGTTGCCAACACCTCTTCTTATTTTTAAGAAGAGGTTTTTTATTTTTAAAAGGAAAGAAGGAATGCAACATGTCAATCACATTAACGAAAGCACCATTCAGGGCCGATCACGTCGGAAGTTTATTAAGACCAGAACGTTTACATATTGCCAGAAAGCAGTTTAAGGAAGGTACCATTTCAGCAGAGCGGCTTCGTGAAGTTGAAACCGAAGAAATCAATCGGATTGTCGAAAAACAAATTGAAGTTGGATTGGAGGCCGTGACGGATGGTGAGTTCAGACGAACATGGTGGCACTTTGACTTCCTCGAACATTTAAATGGCATCGAGGGATATGTGACTGAAAAGGGACTCACGTTCGATGGTGTGGAAACGGAGAGATATAACGTTCGCAATACCGGGAAGGTTTCATTCAACCCTGAACATCCCTTCATTCGTGATTTCATTGAATTGAACAAAATCGTGAACGGACGTGCCGTTGCCAAGCAAACCATTCCCAGTCCGAACCAATTATTTGCTGTAGGCATTCATAACGAAGACATCTATCCTGATATTGAAGACTATGCCAATGATATCATCAAAGCGTATCAGCAGGCTTTGAAGGCTTTTTATGAAGCAGGTGTGCGTTATCTTCAATTGGATGATGTATATATTGCCAGACTTTCATCTCCGGATTTCCAGTTCAAAGATGGAAAATATACGAGGGAACAGTTAATCGATCTTGCACTTCGCGTCATTAATGGCGCATTGAAAGGCAAACCAGAAGATCTTGTCGTCACTACACACCTATGTCGTGGGAACTACCAGTCGACTTGGGCGTTTGAAGGAAGCTATGCCCGTATCGCCCCAACGTTATTGGCAAAAGAGAAAGTGGATGGATTCTTCTTGGAATATGATGATCAACGCTCAGGGGATTTCAAACCATTGGAATACATTCCAAATGGCGGGGCACAGGTCGTACTGGGTGTCGTCACTTCAAAAAATGGGGATATCGAAGACAAGGAAGCTGTAAAGGCACGCATTAAAGAAGCCTCGCACTTCGTTCCGCTCGAACAATTATGCTTAAGCCCGCAATGCGGCTTCGCCTCCACCCATCACGGCAACAAGCTGACCGAAGAACAGCAATGGGAAAAGCTGAAATTCGTCGTTGATGTAGCAAAAGAAGTATGGGAATGATTTTTTAGCAGAGACTTTAATCCATTCGAACAACCTAATCGGCATCAATATAAGCGCGCCGATTAGGCTTATAATAAAAAGCGTAAAAGACATTCATCCTAAATCCGAAGGCAAACAAAAAAGAACGGTCACCGGCACGTCCCCTTTTTACTTGCAGCTATCATCATCATCCATTTTCTTCACAAATATATCATCCGTCACCCTATCTTCCAGCTTGTTCCTCAAGGCCAATTCCGCAGCCTTCCCATCACTAGGCGACCCGTCCGAGAAATACATCGGAAACAAGGAGAAAAACATAACATAGAAAGAAAAATAGATGAATTGATACCAGATCACCGAGCTGTCCAGGATATTCTGATACACTAAGCTATAGATGATCAGCATGCTGATTAAATTAAAGATAGCCCCCCCTAAATATATCAGCGTATTCGTCAATCGATTATCATGTTTCAATCCCTTGAACTCGCAAGTCCCATTCCAAAAATAATATTTCCTCACTTCTATGTTCCGAAAGGCGAAAAGTTTATTGCCGCAACCGATCAAGATTTTCTTTTCCGATCCCCCAAAGATCGTGACAAAGAAAATATGCCCGCTCAAATGTATCAGCGTAACGATCGGCATGATCAAAAAAAAGGAAAATAGAAATTTAATGATATCAGAGAGACCAAACATGTTTAAGCAACCCTCCTTACCAGAATTTCTTACCAGGATGCTACTCTGATACCCTGTCCAAACTCGTTATAACTAGTAAATTTTCACAGTAGCACTATGTTGCTTTCCACAAGTGCCATTGATTCCCCTTCTGCTTCATTTGGGCAGTTTCCAGCTTAATTTGACCTTCAAAAAAACAGGCTATCTCCTTCCAAAAAAACTCGGAAAAGTGATAGCCTTTACATCTTCATTTATCGATTGGGGGTGTGCAGAATTTCTGCGTTGTTTTGTCCCGGTCTCAAGCCTGCATGTTTATATTCAGGGGTGAAAACCGATGTTTTGATCGGGCAGGCGATTTGCTTCTGGGCCTTTCCTTTTCCGTCCGGTACCTCAACGATCATTCCCCTCTCCTTCAATTGGGGGTGTTCAGCCGCTTCAGTGAAGGTCAGCACTGGTTCTGCGCAGGCCTCGAAATCAGCGAATATTTCCTGCCATTCATGAAAATCTCTTTCACGGAAAGCCAATCGGATGGCCGTTTTAAACCTGATTCCGCTTTCTTCATCGCTTTTCATGCTCAGTTCATACAATTCGGGTGCACCGATCGCTTCACATAATGCTTTTCGAAAAGGGGGCTCAAGGCTTCCTACCGAAAAATGGCGTCCATCTTTCGTTTCGTAAAAGTCATAAAACGATCCTCCGTTCAACATCAGTTTTTCTGGTTCAAGCTCGAGGCCCCCTTGTAAACTTAGGGGTGCGGAAATGGCATTCAACGCAAAACTGCAGTCGGTCATGCTGATGTCGATGGCTTGGCCTTCACCCGTTCTTTCCCTATGAATGACTGCAGATAATATACCGATAACAGCATGCAGTGATCCTCCGGCAAGATCTGCTATTTGGGTTCCGTTTTTTGCCGGGCCATCCTTTTTCGTACCGGAATAGCCTGATAAGCCTGCAATCGAAATATAATTGATATCATGTCCCGGCCGGTCTTTATAGGGACCGGTCTGGCCGTAGCCCGTGATGGAACAGTAAATCAGCTTCGGATTGATCCATTTTAGTGCCTCATAGCCCAGTCCTAGGCGTTCCATGACACCTGGACGGAACTGTTCAATGACGATATCGTATTCCTTCACTAGATTTTTCACGGATTCGATGGACTCAGATTGTTTTAAATCAAGTGTGATCGACTTTTTCGATCTGTTAAGATATTGGTTCACACCCCATGAATCCGTTGCTCCCGGCCTCTCTACCTTCAAAACGTCCGCTCCTAAATCCGCTAGCATCAAAGTGGCAAATGGGCCTGGCAGTAACGTTGAAAAGTCCAATACTTTTAAATGAGTCAATAAGGTCATCGGCCGTGCACCTTCCCTTTCCATTGGAAATATTAAAAGCTTTCCCCGTCGTTCTGTACATGCAATTTAGCAGAGTTTACGATTATCATATAATACCTCCTGTAATATTTGTATAAATTTCCATTTTAAAAAATAAAAAACCAGGAATCAGCTTCCTGGCTTTTGATAACGAGCCTAAAGAACACAAGTAAAAGCCGGACAATTTAAAACTACATTGTCCGGCTGATTTTACTTTAAGCTTTTTCATTCATATTTTTTGTCAAAGTCAAATTCCACTTCATCAAGTTTAACGAATTTAGTTTTTCTTACTAGTTTATAACCAAACCATAGACCAAGGAAAAGCGGAATCCCCAGGTATGCAGCTATAACACTGCCCCAATCGATGTGGTCTGAGAAAAATGCTTGAATATTTTGGGACAGGATGACGATCATGCCAATTAAAATGGCAAAGATCGGTCCAATCGGAAACCATAATGCCTTATATGGCAGTTTCTCCAATGAATGGCCTTGAGCGATGAATGCTTTCCGGAAACGGTAATGGCTGATGGAAATGCCGAGCCAAAAGATAAATCCTGTAATTCCAATGGCATTCATTAACCAAATATACACTTTACCATCACCGAATATGGAGGCTAAAAAGGCCAGCATGCCGATGGAACATGTCAAAATCATGCCTGCAACCGGCACTCCGCGTTTATTAAGTTTTGCAAAAATACGCGGCGCTTGTCCATCTTTGGCCATTGAGTATAACATACGCGTTGATGCATATAGACTTGAGTTACCTGCAGATAATACCGCGGTTAAAATGACGGCATTCATAAGCGAAGCGGCAAAGGCCACTCCAGCTTTTTCAAAAATGAGCGTGAATGGGCTCACCATGACGTTATCACCTTGTAAGCTTGAGCTCGTATAAGGGATAAGCAGCCCAATTACAAAGATTGCCAATACGTAAAAGAGCAAGATTCTCCAGAAGACACTTTTAATGGCCTTCGGTATATTCCGTGCAGGATCTTCACTTTCCCCTGCAGCCACGCCGACAATTTCGGTACCTTGAAAAGAAAAGCCAGCCGCTATGAATACGATGAAGACACCCATGAACCCACCCGGGAAAGGAGCGTCATCGACGGTGAAGTTTTTAAACCCTACCGCTTCGCCGCCCATAATGCCGACGATCATTAGCAGCCCGACGATTATAAAAATGACGATGGCCGTTACTTTTATGAACGAAAACCAATATTCCCCTTCACCATATCCTTTAACGGATAAATAGTTCAATAGGAAAATGAGCACCAAGAATGATGAACTCCACAACAATGATGGACTATCCGGAAACCAGAATTTCATGATCATTGTCGAGGCTGCCAACTCTGCGGCTATCGTCATCGACCAATTGAACCAATACGTCCATCCCAACGCAAACCCAAATGCCGGATCGACGAATTTCGATCCATAGGTACTGAAAGAACCGCTTGTAGGCATGAATGCTGCCAGTTCCCCTAAGCTTGTCATCACAAAGTACACCATTGCCCCAACTAAGGCATATGCAAGTAATGCGCCGCCTGGCCCAGCTGTATGAATGGCTGCCCCGCTGCTAAGAAACAGCCCGGTGCCAATAGCCCCGCCAATGGAAATCATCGTTAAATGACGGGATTTTAAACCGCGTTTTAGTTCTTGTCCTTCTTGCTGCGGAGGATGTTGAACGATGTCATGTTCTTGTTTTGGTATCATAAATTTTCATCCCTTTCTATATAAGCGCTTTCATATATGGGAAATCCATTTAATAAATTTTCCTATTTCATAGACTTTCAAATAGATCTAATTTACAATTCGAATTCCTTTTCTGAATATATGCAATTTTCGTGCCAAATTTACAAAACACAATATTCAACAAATTATCAAAAAAAGCGCCCTCAATAGACAAATTTTTTTGCACTTTACGCCACATTTTTTTGCACATTATGCCATGTTTTTTTGCACTTTTATTCATTTGGTTAAATTTAAATACATTCCAAATATTACTAAAAGAATATATTCAGAGAATATTCCTATCAAAATCCATTTTTCTCCATTTTATTACTTTAAATGTCATATTTTTGTGACTTTTCTCTATTTGTCAATAATATAAAACGATGTAAAAATGAGGTATTCTCATGAAGGAGTTGAGTGTTATGAAAGGTAAGGTATTTTTAGGAACTGCACTATCTCTCGGTCTATTATTTTCTGCCATTCCCCATCAAGAAGCTTTAGCGGCAAAAAATGTGTTAAGTGTTGAAAAGTACAATAAGCATAAGGATTCGCTAGAATTCAAGTCTGGGAAACTTACGGACCCTTCGAAGCAAACGGCAGAAGATATCATTCTTACCTTTTTTGATGAAAACAAAAAGTCTTACAAGCTTGAAAAGCAAAAGGCTAAAGACTCCTTCACGATCCTGAAAGAAAGCAAGGATGAACTGGGCAATACCGTCCTCAAATTGCAACAAACTTATAAAGGCGTACCTGTATGGAATTCCACACAAGCAGTATTGATCGACGCTAAAGGGGTATTGACGGTCGTGTCCGGAACGGTTGAAGCCAATCTAAACACGAAATTAGGGAAAAAGGCTAAAAAAGGCATCAGTAAAACCGAAGCCATCAAAATAGCTGAAGCGGATCTTGGATTCACTCCTGCCTACGAACAATCACCGGAATCCGACCTATATGTATACGCAAATGAAGGCAAGGCCGATTATGTATATAAGGTCAATTTGAAATTCTTAAGTCCTGAACCAGGAAATCATAATTATTTCATATCAGTCAAAACAGGTAAAATCCTGAATAAATTTAATACACTAGATGAAGTGACGGGGACCAATTCCGTCGGAACGGGCACCGGCGTCTTAAACAATACCGTTTCATTGAACACTACCTTATCCAGCGGCCGATATTATTTACAGGACAATACACGCGGTAAAGGCATCTACACGTATAATGCCAATAACCGTTCAAGATTGCCTGGTACACTCTTTTCCAACACGACAAATGCTTTCACTGCTTCTACCGATAAAGCTGCGGTTGATGCCCATTATTATGCGGGTAAAACCTATGATTATTACAAATCCACATTTGGACGGAACTCTTATGATGGAAATGGAACCATCCTGAAATCGACCGTTCATTATGGCTCAAGATACAATAATGCATTCTGGGATGGCACCCAAATGGTTTATGGTGATGGTGATGGCACGACGTTCATCCCATTGTCCGGCGGTCTGGATGTCGTTGCACATGAACTGACGCATGCCGTGACTTCCTCGGAATCGAACCTTACCTATCAATATGAATCCGGTGCTTTGAATGAAGCGATTTCTGATATTTTTGGCACCGTCGTCGAATTCAAGAACCAAAGTGCCAAAGCCGATTATTTGATCGGAGAAGATATTTACACACCTAACATTTCCGGTGATGCACTCCGTTCAATGGCTAATCCAACATTGAATGGTGACCCTGACCATTATTCGAACCGCTATACGGGAACGGGTGATAACGGCGGAGTGCACACGAACAGCGGAATCATCAATAAGGCGGCTTATTTGATCTCTGCAGGCGGAACTCACCATGGCGTGAGCGTATCCGGGATTGGCATCGATAAACTGGGCGCCATCTTTTACCGGGCAAACACGATTTATTTAACTTCCTCGTCGACATTTTCACAAGCCAGGGCGGCAGTCGTACAAGCTACCTCTGATTTATACGGTTCTAGCAGTGCAGAAGTCACAGCTGTCAAAAATGCCTTTACATCTGTCGGTGTGAATTAAGGATTTACCTATATGACCGAAACCTCCCTAGCTTCACTTCTAGCGGAGGTTTTTTTATTGTATTGGATAAATGGGGCTATCCCGATTATTTCAGCCGTTCGCTACCTTTTTTCGTCCTTCATGTGAAGAATTCCGTCCTACGGTACCGGTAGAGCCGCAATAAAAAATAATCATGCCGTTTGGTAAAATCAATTAATTCCGTAAAATAGTTGCTTTTCTTCTTATTAACTGTCAAGCTTAGATGATCTGGACTATATTGAATAGAACAAGTAGGTGACGAACATGATTGAAGTTAAAACTTCCACACTCAGTGATGGTGAGTTCAATAGAGGCGTATTCGCAACACGAGACATTAAAAAAGGTGAGCTTTTGCATGAGGCACCTGTCATTGCTTATCCGAACGAGGAGCATGTTTTCATAGAGAAGACATTGCTGGCTGATTATGCGTTTGAATATGGAATTAACCATACTGCCATGCTTTTAGGTTATGGCATGCTGTTTAATCATTCTTATACACCCAACGCTACGTATGACATAAACTTCAAGAATCATACGTTTGATTTCTTTGCTTACACCGACATAAAAGCAGGGGAAGAAATCCTGATTAATTATAATGGTGAAGTCGATAATGAGGACCCGCTTTGGTTCAATAAAGAAAATGACGGTGAAGATGAAGCTGATTGATCATCGACCATTCATGAAAGCACTTGTACTTTTGAATACCTCTCCATGGTCTTCGAAAGAAACGAGTGCTTTTTTTTTTTACTTTTACCGGCTTGGTAACGCCATTCACTGCTGATACTAATCGGCGATATTAAAGCAATAAAAAAGCCCCATTAAGAACTACTTATGGGGACAGTTTGATGACAAAGGAAGTTCGAAATGCTCTCACCCCGAACCATGATTTTATTATACGAATGAACCCTCCCAAGAGAAATGCGACACTCCTGCCGAATAACTGGCTAGCCAAGGCCTCACAGACGCTTGCGTCGAGGAGGCTTGCGTCGAGGAGGCTTGGCAGACAGTCGGCGGAAAGGGAGCGGATTTCTGAAATCAACTGGAACTTTTTTAAGAAAAAAAATGACTGTAAACTAGTTCTTCCCTAATTTACAGTCAGGCCCATTAAAAATTTTAATGGGATCATTTTACCTTAACGTACGGATGGGTTACTTGATTTTGTTTTGGTTATTGATTGGAATTGACCCTTAACCTTATCAATGGTTTCCGGTGTGGCTAGGGACCTTATTTGATTCATGGTTTTTTCACGGGTTTTCTTATTGCGCATTAAAAATGCGGCTGCTCCTATCAGGACGGTTCCAAGCATTTTGTTTGATGGCATGTTAGTTTCCTCCTTCAAGTTAGTCATATATAGTATTCCCTCTATCAGCTGATTTAAACAAATGCATCCTTTTGAGAGAGTGGTTTCGCTTTTATTCATCCTCGCCCAGGCTTTCGATATACTTTATGCTTTCGGGATTTTTCACCACTTTTTCAGCTTGATCCGGGTCAGCTTTCGTTTGCTTCATATTGTAAAGTTTATATGTCAGCACTCTTTTCACTGACTCGTTAATTCTATCCATTGGAACTTCCCCTGCTTTCACCGCTTGCAGTAATCCGTTATATACTTCAAGCTCATGGGAATATTCATGACAGACAAGTAATAAATCAGCTCCTGCAAGGATTGCCTGCTTCCCCATCTCTTCATAGGAGTAATACTTGTTCACAGCACCCATTTCCAAATCGTCTGTAACGACAAGTCCTTCATATTTGAGTTTCCCTCTAAGCAGGTCTTCTATGATGATTTTTGAAAGGCTTGCTGGTTTTTCTGTATCATAGGCTGGATATTTAATGTGGGTCACCATCACGAAAAACTTTTGATTATCCATTTCCCTTATTATTTGCTTGAAAGGATAAATATCCGAATTTTCCAGATCAAGTTGGTTTGCCTCCACGGAAGATGTTTCGACATGCGGATCGATTTCGCTGCGTCCGTTTCCAGGAAAGTGCTTCAATGCACCGGTTATCGATACATCGCTCAAGCCTTGAATGGCTTTCTTTCCGTATTGATGGACCTTTTCGGGATCTTGCCCAAATGAACGCTTATCCGTTTTAGATAGATCAAGTACAGGGGCGAAATTAATGTTAATTCCCATGGAGCCCAGTTCTGTCCCATTCAATTTGGCCACTTTGTACACATCTTCAATAGAGGCATTTTTTCCAAGATCCTGTTGCGATGGGATTGGCGATACCCTTTCCTTCATCCTGATGATGTCCCCGCCTTCCTGATCGATGGCCACCATCAACGGAAGCGAATGTGTACTTTGATCGGCCGTTTGCTGAAGCGAATTGGATAACCTAGCCACTTGTTTAGGTGATTTCATATTGCGGTCAAAATAAATGACGCCTCCTATATGTTTTTGTTCGATAAGCTCCGTAATTTCTTTGCCCTTTTCAGTTCCCTTGAAACCGACCATCATAAGCTGGCCGATTTTTTCTTCAAGCGTCATTTTTTTCAGCAGTTTTTCTATTTTCTCATGACTATCCGCATCGGCGTCTTTCCCTTTTTCCGCTCTGAAATTCCCATCGGTATTCAGCTGAATGAACAATATTGAAAAAGCGAGGATTGCGATTAAAAGCAGGCCCATATAAATTTTTTTATTCTTCATGCTTTGACCT
The DNA here is from genome assembly GCF_030123325.1 of Peribacillus simplex. NCBI lineage: Bacteria > Bacillati > Bacillota > Bacilli > Caryophanales > Bacillaceae > Peribacillus > Peribacillus simplex. The sequence goes on from NZ_CP126106.1 coordinate 5,244,749, forward strand.
TCATAGACATTTTCTCTGTCCTTCCTTGATTGCCTTTTTTTAAATTCGTTGCACACTTCTTAATCATGTTCATAAAGTGACAATTCTATATCATCAATGCGTATTTTTTGCATAAAGCATTAGCCGCGTACCATACTACAAACATAGCCTATTTAAAAGGAGATGCCCTCATGAGCGGAATGTTGAAGAATCTTGCCGGTACCTTCAGTCATGCAGTCGATTATGCAAAAGAAAAAATAACAGCCATTACAGGAACAACCTCTGTTACGATAGCGGAATTGAGTGAGCACATCATCAATCAGCCTGAAACAAAACTAATCAGGAAAAACCTTTTAGGGATACCCTTTTCTTTTTATCATTTACAAAAAGAAGACGTTTCGTACTATTTGGAAATGAAAAGCTCACAGGTTCTCCAGTTGGATGTTCAAGCGCATAATCATCCGGTTGTGTCTTACAGATCTTATCGAGATAAATCCAGCTTGCCCACGTCCATTAGATTTCCTAAAACCCTTTTATCCGAATGACTTTTGGTACAAAAATAAAGGCTGTTTTCGCATACTTTGTTGCTATTTACCAAGTAAAGCGGTGTGGTTGATTTCCCCTCCAGATGCTCGCTTTCCGCGGGGCGGGCGGTGAGCCTCCTCGGCGTAAACGCCTGTGGGGTCTCACCTGTCCCGCTGCTCCCGCAGGAGTCTCGCACTTGCGCTCCAATCAACCTTAAATCGTTTTGTTTTAAAAACAACAATCTTTACGAAAAGAGCCAAAATAAAAAAGCTGATATCCCTGCAATGGGGTTATCAGCTTTTTTCAAATCTTATAGGGAGAAAAAATGGTCTCTTTCACTTGAAATCCATTTCTCAGTATCTTCTTCATCCTTTTTAACCAAGCGGTTAACGAGGATATCATGCCAAATGTAATTTTCGAGAAAATTGATATGAATGGGATCATCTGTGTAGAAAGCCGTTTCTCTCGTTTCGGGAGAAGGTCCGTAAATCGTCTCCTTGCCATCAATGGATAAGATGAACCATTTGTTTTCTCCGATATTTTCCACATAGCTGGTTTTGCGATGTATATCTATACCTGATAATGGGTTTTCAACCTGAAATGCAATCCCCTTGAGAGTGCAATGCGCGGCGGCCCCCTTTAGCTCTTGTTCAAGTTTTCCATACATCTCGTCCCATAATGAAACCACCACCCTTTTCTCGGCCTTGTGAATCAAAGTACGGCAAAAGGAAAGGATATGCCCTTCCCCTTTAAGCGTCATTACACGATTGTCGGACATCGGTTCGATTTTCTCGAATTGTTTTAGTGTATCGCTGATGGATTGATAGGTATTGTTCCATTTTGATTGAACCGATTCCAAAAACACATCGACTGGCAGCGGTGAATATTTTATCGAGTCATTGATTTCCTCTTTTAAGACGATTCCTTCTTCTTGCAGTCCGTTTAATATTTCATAGATGCGGGCCCTTGGAATTCCTGATTCCTTGCTTACTTGATAGGCACTGGTTGGACCTTGGCGAACCAAAGAAACATAAGCCTTTGCTTCATATTGACTAAACCCGAGAGACTGTAGTTTTTGAATGATATCTTGCATAGTACCTCCTAGTGCTTTTAGTAGATGATATGCCTATCATACCAAATCTCTTATCTAAATCTAATCGATTTCAAAAGGCATGGCTCATAAAATTCTTATTTACAGAACGATTTCTATTAGTTACTATCTAAATAGTGACTAATAGAAAAACTTTGGATTATGGCTTCGGCATAACAAGCATTTCAGCCATAATGCCATTGATACGGAGGCTTCTTGGATGGAGGATATACAAACTTCAACACTCTTGCTGCTGATGTTTTTCGGATTTTTGGCAGCATTCATTGATTCTGTGGTAGGCGGCGGAGGCCTGATTTCCATACCCGCTTTATTATTTTCAGGACTCCCCCCCTCTCAAGCGATCGCAACGAATAAGTTAGCAAGTTCCATGGGGTCTTTAACAAGTACCATTGCCTTCATTCGCTCAGGTAAGGTTGATTTTCGATTGGTTTCCAAACTTTTCCCACTGATTTTCATAGGTTCCCTTCTAGGCGCTTTGGTAGTTAATTTCGTCTCGCCTGAATTATTAAAGCCAATGATCTTGGTTCTATTAATAGCTATTGCCATTTATACCATTTTTAAAAAGGACTGGGGAAAGAAATCGACTTACCATAAACTCACATGGCAAAAGGCTGCACTATTTGCGTTCGCTATATTTGCCATTGGTTTTTATGATGGGTTTTTGGGCGCTGGAACGGGATCTTTCATTCTATTTGCCTTTTTAATGATTGGCTTTGATTTTTTACACTCTGCAGGAAATGCGAAATTTTTGAACTTCGGAAGCAACCTGGCCGCACTGATCATGTTCGTATTCCTTGATACCGTCAACTTTTCCTATGGAATACCAATGGGAATCTCCATGATAGCAGGAGCATTGGCCGGATCTAAATTCGCCATTAAGAGGGGAGTGGCATATGTAAGGGTTTTATTTATCATGGTGACCGTCATTCTGATCGTGAAAAATATAATGGATTATTTAATGGGCGGCTAATTTTTTTAAAAGGCCGTTTTCTTATACTTTGTTGCTATTCACCAAGTAATGCGGTGTGGTTGATTTCCCTCCAATGCTCGCTTTCCGCGGGGCGGGCGGTGAGCCTCCTCGGCGTGAACGCCTGCGGGGCCTCACCTGTCCCGCTGCTCCCGCAGGAGTCTCGCAATCCGTTCCAATCAACCTTAAATCGTTTCGTTTTAAAAACAACAATCTATACAAAAAGAGCTTTTTTAAAAAAATGGAATACAGCACTATGTTCCTGCCACAGAATGTGACATATAGGAATTATTTGGGTATATGATAGGTATAGACTGTGTGGGAAGGTGTGATTGGATGATTGAAAAGTGGAATGGCGAAGAAATGGCAGATGTATCGGGGCAAACCATTGTGATTACTGGGGCAAATAGTGGAATTGGCTTCGAAACGGCTTTTGCCCTGGCCGGTAAGGGGGCAGAGATCATCCTTGCAGTCCGGAATGCTTCAAAGGGTGAAAAGGCAGTCGATAGAATCTTATCGGTCCATCCTAAGGCAAATGTACACGTGATGCAGCTGGATTTAAGCGATTTAAGCAGCATTCGGCATTTTGCTGATTCCTTTCAGGAGAACTATGACTCTCTATCCGTCCTCATCAATAACGCAGGTGTGATGATTCCGCCATACAGTATGACGAAAGATGGTTTCGAGCTGCAATTCGGCAGCAATCATCTCGGTCATTTTGCTTTGACGGGTCTCCTTCTTCCGCGTATCCTTTCCACGCCAAAATCGCGTGTGGTCACATTGAGCAGCTTGGCCGCCATCAATGGATATATAGACTTCGAAAATCTAAATGGTGAAAACGGATATAAACCAATGAAATACTATGGGCAAAGCAAGCTGGCCAATCTACTCTTCGCCCGCGAATTACAGAATAAATTCAACCAGCATGATGCAAGCCCGATGAGCATTGCCTGTCATCCGGGCCTTTCCCATACAAATCTCATGTCTCGCGGATCTGGAAAACCCATAAATAGATTCGTGCATTTTCTTTCGAAAACCATCACCCAGCCGGCGAGTATGGGAGCATTGCCTACCCTTTATGCCGCAACGGAACCTACATTAACAGGCGGTGAGTATATCGGACCCGATGGGAAGAAGAGCAGAAAAGGTTTTCCGAGAAAGGACGATATCATCGATTCCTTATATAATGAAGAAACCTCGAAAAGATTATGGGATATTTCAGAAACCTTGACAGAGGTCAAATATCGTTTCACTGAAAGCGTGACGCCAAAATGACATTCCCCTGTTTTCGCTCATGAACAGTGCAAAAAGAAAGAGGGAGCATAATGCCCCCTCTTTTCGCTTTCATCATTCAGCGTCAAAAACTTCGACTTTTTCCATTTTGTCGCCATTTTTCATGGCTTTGGCTGTTTCAAGTCCAGATGTCACTTTACCGAATACTGTGTGAACACCGTTAAGATGCGGTTGTGGTTCATGCACGATAAAGAATTGGCTTGAGCCTGTGTCTCTTCCGGCATGTGCCATCGATAGGCTTCCTGCCTCATGTTTGTGAGGGTTTCCTTCTGTTTCACATTTGATTTGCTTGCCGCTTCCGCCTGCACCAGTACCTGTTGGATCTCCTCCTTGGCTTACGAAACCAGGGATTACACGGTGAAAGACTACGCCATTATAAAATCCTGTGTTTGCCAAGTTTTCGAAGTTAGCCACTGTGTTCGGTGCTTCGTTCGGGAAAAGGTCAAATTCGATTTTTTCTCCATTTTCCATAAGTATGTATCCTTTTTTAGCCATGTTAAACATCTCCTTTAATATGAACTGAATCAAATCTAATAGTACCATTTTTAGAAGCAGAAAGAAAAGCAAGCGCTACTTATTTTGAATTGTATCATTATACATTCCTATATTTTTTCTTTTATAATGGGATAGATTCATTATTTTAAGGGGGAACGAACCATGATACAGCAATTTGATGCATTGGTCGTGAACAAGCAAGATGATCAATTCACCGTTAACATTCAGCAACTGTCACTTGATGACCTACCTCAAGGCGAAGTGCTCATCCGTGTTCATTATTCCGGTGTGAACTATAAAGATAGCCTTGCGGCAATTCCAAATGGAAACATTGTCAGCAGCTATCCGATCGTTCCGGGAATTGACATGGCTGGTGTTGTCGTTTCATCTGAGGATTCCCGCTTTAAAGAAGGAGACGAAGTCATTGCGACCTCCTACGGAATTGGCGTTTCCCAATCAGGGGGCTATAGTCAATTTGCCCGTGTTCCTGCAGAGTGGATCGTCCCGCTTCCTGATGGCCTTACAATGAAAGAGGCGATGATCATCGGAACGGCCGGTTTCACCGCAGCCTTATCGGTTCTGCGACTGGAAGAAAATAATCTCACCCCTGAGCAAGGAAGCGTTCTCGTCACTGGTGCAACTGGCGGGGTCGGCAGTTTCGCCGTCTCGATCCTTTCCAAACTTGGCTATTCCGTTGAGGCGAGTACAGGAAAAGAATCGGAGCATGAATACTTGAAGAAAATCGGTGCGGCGACCATCGTTTCGCGTGAAGAAGTATATGATGGCAAGCTGCGGGCACTGGGAAAACAGAAGTGGAGCGGGGCAATAGATCCCGTCGGCGGTGAACCGTTAGCCTCGGTCCTTAGCCAAATCAAGTATGGCGGAGCTGTGGCGGTCAGTGGATTGACTGCTGGTACAAGCCTTCCAGCCACCGTCTTTCCATTCATTCTAAGAGGGGTTAATCTGCTTGGGATCGATTCGGTCAATTGCCCGATGGATACAAGATTGAAAGTTTGGCATCGCCTTGCCACCGACTTTAAACTCGACCATTTAGAACAGCTCATCCAACAGGAAATTACACTTGAAGAATTGCCGGACGTCCTTCCCACCCTATTAAAAGGGGAAGCAAGAGGCAGGACGATCGTTAAGCTATAAACCAAAAAAAGTGACGAGAGCATGGCTTCTCGTCACTTTTCATTGTGAACTTTCATTGATAGGAAGACTGATATCTACAATCGTCCCTTCTCCCACTTCGCTGCTGAAATGAATTTCCCCATTATGCTCATGGATGATTTTAGTACTGACCATGAGCCCAAACCCCGTTCCTTTTTCAGAGGTGCTATAAAAAGGCTGCCCTAGATGTTCCATGCGCTCATTTGAGATTCCGCAGCCTGAATCAATGAAACGGATCATTGCATAGTCTCCTCCATGATGTAACTGTATATGAAGTTTGCCGCCATTCGGCATGGCTTCTATCGCATTATTGACGACATTCGTGAATACTTGTTTTAACTGATTCGGTTCTCCAAAGACAGATACCGACTCCGTCTTATATTCCTTGATGATTTCAACATCATTCAAAATCGCTTGAAACTCGGCTAACGTTATCACACTATCCAATATATCGTTAAGCTGGATGTATTCACAAACCTTCGCTTCAGGCTCTGCTAAACTTAAAAATTCATTGGCCAGGGTTTCGATTTTTTCAACTTCACTGACCGTCATTTCAAGATAATCCTTTTGCTCAGGATTTTCCCTTAATAATTGTAAAAATCCTTTGACCGTAGTTAATGGATTTCTTAATTCGTGTGCGATACCCGCAGCCATCTGTCCTACCGCTGATAACATATTGGATTTACAGAGCAGCTCATCGGTCTTTTTACGCTCCGTAATATCCCTGCAGAATACCTGTATGGCCGGTTGACCTTTATAAATAATCGGAAGACCGAGTGTTTCTCCATAAAATACTTGTCCGTCAAGTCGAATGAACTTTTGCTCCAGTAAACCAACCGCCTGGTGATCATCCCTCATGATATCGATTCTTCTTTGTACACTCTCCCGGGACTCCAGGTGAACGAACTGAAAAACCGATTTACCAATAATATCTTCCACACTATCCATCCCAAGCATTTTTGCCCCCATGGGATTCATATACTCGATGATCCCATTGCGATGTACAAAAATCGCTTCAGGTGACACCTCCACTAAACTGCGATACCTTTGCTCACTTTCCTTCAAGGCAGCTTCGGCAAGTTTTTGGTTCGTGATATCCCGATAAACGAAAACCAGAGCGCACGGCTCATTTTCATCATCCCGAATATTGAACAGGGAGATGCTTACATCGATTAACTGGCCATCCTTCCTTAACCTGACCGTTTCAAAGCCTTTCTTTTGTACCCCTGCCTTAATCTGGTCATGCAATTCATTGACTGATTCCTTCAAGAAATCAGGAATAATAGGAAACGGCATGCCAATGAGCTCATCATTCGTCCAACCGAAAAACTCTTCAAAAGCTGCATTCACCTGAAGGGTCTTTCCTTCCAGATCAACAATGGAAATGGCGTCCGGGTTGTTCTCCATGAAAGACTTAAATTTCTCGGTATTATCCTCCGGCTGTACTCCCATTTGCCCTTTTCCATAATTAATAAGCCTTTTACTCATCAATTTTTTATTCCTTTCTTATCCGGAAATTTACAGTCTCAATTTTACAGTATCAGTAAATCATTTGCCAGTTTTATCATATGATTTTTCCTAGTTAAAGACTGATGCACAAAGAGGCCAAACCTCCATAAGGTTCAGCCTTCTCCTTAAAATGTATTATAAATGTTCGGACATTCCGTACCTGTTGGTTCATTAAAGCAATGAAGCTTGAAACGCCCAACCAGGGGCTGATTATACCAGGTTGCCGGACAATCTCCCGGTGGCCTGAAGTACCATAGGCTAAATTTCGAGGGCCATAGCCTTTCACCATTTACGTTCCGGCGCGCAAGCCTTTTTTCCCTATCCCTTGCCCGCTGATAAAAATACCCCTTCTGTACAGCTTCAAAGGCATGCTCCTGATAAATCATGTCTGGAATCGTCCTCAACCCTTTGAAATCGGAACAATTCGACCTAATCCGATTGATCCCTACATTACCGATCATCAACATGCCTTGATCACCTTCACCCTCACCTTCCGCCCTAAGCAATCTTGCCAATAAGGAAATATCGGCATCAGTGTGCTTAACAACGGCCATCCCATCACCTCCACTTTTTTATCCTATGCCTTGGAGATGGAAAAATACTCCGTTTATTAACAAAATCTTCATATATAGTACACGTCCAATCAATAATATACCCCTATACTTAAGTAAGGCTGGATAGCACGCGTGGCTATCATGGTATTTGGCGAAGGCGGGGCCAATACTTTCTTTATACATAAAAAAGGCAGCACACAATGTGCCGCCTTTATCTTGTCATTCTTTCGCTTCAAATGCCGCTTCAAACGCCATTGATACCTTTTCGAACTCTTCATCCGATTCGATATCGAGCAGGTCACCTTCGCCTTCGACCCTGAAAAAGAAAATATCGATATCTTCATCTGTATCCTTTTCAATATCTTCAAGCAAACCTACTGCAACATATTCCGTTCCTTCTACATCCAATGATCCTAAAACCTCTACTTCATGACCTTCATCGCTGTCATCGGTAAGGGTGAAAACTTCACCTTCACGAATTTTTCCCATACTACCTCTCCTCTCATATCCATTAATAATGGAGTTGTTTGTAATAGTATATCGACTATTCCATTTAGAAACAAATTTTTGCCATGGAAATGATGAATTCCAATCTTTCCAAGAAAAGAATCTTACAAGAAAAATTATGGAAGAAAACTATTATCCCATAAGCCATTTATCATTTTTTCATTATTCACCAAAACTTTCCCTTTGTTAACATCACCTAAAAAATTATCTAAAACGCAATAAAAATGTAATTCAATTCCGAATAATCTTATATATACTAATATTAGCTATATTGCATCTGGCTATAATGAAGGAGGAAGGTTTCTTGGCTGTGAAAAGGGTCGATCACATTGGCGTCGTTGTAAAAGATCTTGAAAAATCCATCGCCTTTTATCAAGATGTGCTGGATTTAAAATTAAAAGCACGCATGACTCATACTAATGGGGTAATCGAACTGGCATTCCTGGGTTACGAAGAGTCGGACGAAACAGAAATAGAATTGATTCAGGGATATAGCGACACACTGCCATCCGAAGCAACGATCCACCATTTTGCCATTACCGTGGATGATATCGAAGAAGAATATGCCCGGATCAAAAGCTTGGATAATACTGAGCTGATTGATGAAGAGATTGTCACCCTTCCAAATGGTTATCGCTATTTCTACGTATATGGACCGGAAAAAGAGTGGATTGAATTTTTCCAAAGGTAAAAAGCAGAGTCTTAAAGACTTCTGCTTTTTTAACGTTCACTTTACAAGCCGCTTCGTCAATGTCCAACAAAATCCACAGATAAAAACCCTTTCTTGTTCAACAAAGGCTCCTTTTCTTATAAATGATTTCCATAAAAAGTGAATGAAAGAAAGACTATTTAATCACCTTTCATCCCCCATCTTCACCAGCTTGACTTTTTGACACCCGGCAGTTGCCCTTTATGAGCAAGCTCTCTAAAAACGATACGTGACATGTTGAATTTGCGCATATATCCACGAGGCCTCCCCGTTACTCCACAACGATTGTGGACCCTTGTCGGCGATGAATCACGAGGGAGTTTAGCCAATGCGGCATAATCCCCTTTCTCCTTCAATTCCTTTCTAAGTTGTGCATACTTTTCGACCATTTCCAACTGTTTTTGCGCTTTTATCACCTTGGATTTTTTCGCCATTCATATTCTCCTTTTTTAAAGATTTTTTTTATAGATTCTATAAACTGTTCACAATTCGTTCCGCTGCCTGTCTTGCTCCCGATATATTCCTGGATATCTGGAGCATGTTCACCAACACCAGTTGAAATCGCAAGTTTTTGTCCTACATGCCATCGATTGTTTTGCAATTGGATTTTTTATCCCTATCCCTTTTTGCAGGCACAGAGGTGACTTCCCCTTGCACCCACGCCTAATGGATAAATCTACACCATGTTCATTGAAGGATTTCCGTAAAAGTTATTGTTCCAGGCTACCGTTTCCACTTATTTCTGCAGGCTGAATGGATTCACATCCAGATGGTGTACGGATGGAGAATGTTAAAAGGGCGTTGAAATGACTTCCGTACAAATGCCATGCCTCCGCCAATAATGATCATTCCAACCTGAACCTCTCGCCTTTAACACCATTCTCTTCAATAAATCACAATCATTACGATTTAAACCTTAAAATTACTTCGTTTCACGGTGAAGCGTGTGTTTCTTCAATCGCGGGCAGTATTTTTTCAATTCGATCCTGTCCGGGTCATTCCGCTTGTTTTTCGTCGTGATATAATTTCGGTCCCCTGATTCTGTGCATGCTAAAGTAATGTTTACTCTCATTTTTGTTTCCTCCTAAAATTTTTTAATGAACGTTTTCCGTGAATGCAGGCAATTGATCTTCGTACTTAGACCAATCCTGCTGCAACTCAGTTTCCGTCAATAAGCATTGATCTAATTCAGTTTCGATTTCCTGTTGATTCATTTGAATGCCAATCATCACCAGCTCCGTCATCCTGTCACCGTATACTGCATCCCACCGTTCCAATAATTCAGGTGCCTCCTTTAAAATTTGGCGCTGTTCTTCCTCAGGGTATGCTGCAATCCATTTACCAGCTGCTTGTAAAGTTAATGACGGTCCTGCCTGCGATAGTAAACCTGCCGTATCATTTCTCGATGCCAGCCAAAGGAAGCCCTTCGCCCTCACCACTTGTACGGGCCAGTTTTCTACCCACTCCATCAGCCTCTCGGGATGAAAGGGTATTTTCCTTCTGTAAACGAAGGAAGAAATCCCGTACTCCAGGGTCTCCGGGATATGCACTTCATTCAATTCCTTTATCCAGCCAGCTCCTTGGCTTGCCTCTTCAAAATCAAATAATTGCGTATTCAATACATCCTTTAGCGGCACCTTGGAATGGTTTGTTTCGATGATCCTCGCATCCGCATTCATTTTTTGAAGAACCGCTTTCAATTCCTCAACGGCGTCAGCATCAATTAGATCGATTTTATTCAATAGGATGACATTGGCGAACTCTATCTGATCTATTAATAGATCGACCACTTCCCTGCCATCCGCAGCATCAGTTGCCTGCATCCTGTCAATGAGTGTTTCTCCTGAAGTGAAGTCTCGCCAAAAGTTATACCCATCAACAACGGTAACCATCGTATCAAGCCGGCAATATTCCGCTAAATCAATTCCCATGCTTTCATCAACATACGAGAAGGTTTGAGCTACAGGTACCGGTTCACTTATCCCAGTCGATTCAATCACGATGTAATCAATGTCCCCTTGTTTCGCCAATTTCTCCACTTCAATCATCAAATCCTCACGAAGCGTACAGCAAATGCAGCCATTCTGCATTTCCACCAGTTTTTCATCCGTCCGGGTGAACCCTCCCTGCTTGACCAGAGAAGCATCAATATTGATTTCACTCATATCATTAACGATGACGGCAACCTTCAGATCATTCCGATTTTCAAGAATATGATTCAAAAGCGTCGTCTTTCCCGCACCAAGGTATCCACTCAATACCGTAACCGGAATTTTCTTCATCTCCATCGCTTTCCACTCCTTTACCTGATACCTTCCTATAAATCAAAATCATTACGATTTAAATACCGAAGCTATCTCTCATGTAAAAACACCCTTTAATAATAAAACGTAATCATTACTATTTGCAAGTTTTTTTCGAAATTGCCTCCGAATACTTTTCCTGACAAATGTAATCACGATTGCTCCAATACTGCTCCAGGTGCAATCACGGATAAATGAAAGGAAGCCCCATCACACATAACTTCATGTGTAAAGAACCTCCATTGAGTTATATCATTTAATGTATTTTTGACAAGCTGCTGATCATCAACAATGTTTCATTTCCCAATACATTTTTCTTTTTCTTTGTTGCAAATCGAGAAAAAAATCATTCGTCACTATGCTTATTCCGCCATTTCCCACCCTGAGGATTTTACTGTCTTTTGTTCAAAAGTTTCAATTTCTCTCTGTTTCGCCAATTTAGAAGCTTGTGACACGGACCACGTTAAATTCCCAAAGGCAATCACTGTCCCGATCGAGATAACCAACACCTTTTTACAAAGTATTTTCTTCAATAGCTTCCTCCTGAGAATGTATTGGAATACTCTAAATATAAACCAACATTGTTAACCTAACATGTAGCAGATGTTAATGTACGAAATTATTTTTGGACATATGTGAACTTAAGTTTGCACACAAAAAAGCTGAGTGCATATGCAGTCAGCTTTTCATAGGTACTTCTTATTTATAAAACACTTTGTCGACGTTGTATTTAGCATGAAGCTTATTGATCATGTACGTTTCATAGATTTCACGTTCCATAGCGTCTTCGACTAAAAGAATGTCAATTTTCTTGACTTCATTACGATGCTCTTTAATCGGAGAAACATTATCCTCGAAATGCTTCTTGACCCTTGGTCTTAATTTACGGGCTTTACCGACAAAAATCAGTTCATCATTTTCATTGTAAAACAAGATGATGCCGCCTTTATCACGGGGAATCAAATGAAAATCGATAAACCCGTAAATTTCAGGAATAGCAGGTTCGTCTCCTTCTATAACTTGCTTTCTTTGTTTGATGCTTATATCCGCTGCAGGGATTTCAATTTTAATCATTACAATTCACGTCCTCTATTTGTATAAAGTGAAACGTTCAATCGGAATCGGATCTCGAGTTTCACGCCAAGCTCATCACTTCAATCTTAAAGGTAAATGGTATCATAATTATGAGTGAAAAGCCATGTATGCCTTGATCTGTTTTCTCGATTAAATATAAAGAAGAAGACTCGCTGGGAGCCTCCTTCTTTGTCGGAAATATCCGTTACCACCTGTGAGCCTTTGCATTGCTTCTTAGTATAATGTTCGTTTGTGATTCTTGCGTATGACCATTAACTTGAGATTTTGAACGCTTAGGTCTTGTCCAATTATGGTGAAACTTTTGAGAATGTGGATCTAATTGATCTTTATAGCTCATTCTGTGTCACCTCATCATTAGGATTTGGATATTCCGTTCAGTGATAGTAATCCCATCACTTGTTCTAGTATTTTATTTTTCCAAGGCATTTATACATACTCTTTAAAAAGCGAATTCAGCTGATTTGCCTTTTGCAAGGACTTTCCCTTCTTCATCCACCGCATCACTTGTCATGACGGATACGCCCTTTATGTTTCCATCATTTAGAATGAAACCGATGTTTCCGCTTTTTGAACCGTTTCCTTCTATTTCACCAGCAAGTTCTTCCAAGTAGATATCATCTTCCCATGTCAGATGTTCTCCTCTATCCGTTTCAAGGAAGGCAACTGGGGAAAACATGATTTTTTTATCCGTATTATTTTTGATTTCCACGTTCATTTTTACGATATCGAAATCTTCATCATGCGTATAGCCGTGGAAGAAATCAATCATGCTGTAATCCGGAGTGGCATGCATCACTTTCATTTCTTTGACTTTAACCTCGATAGGGCCAACATTCAATGTTTCATTCACTTTTTTATAGGCCTTCAAAGTTAATTCGCCCTTTGCATCGGAAACGTTCTGACCGATCTGGTTCAATTTTATATCATCAGGAAGCTGTGGATTCGGAACATAGACATCCTTTTTTACCAGTGGCCGGGCAACTTCCTCTGTTTTTTCTTTAGCGGTCGTTTCTTCTTTGTAAGCTGGTTGGGTATTAAGAGCACCAAATGCCGTTAATAACAGGGCACCAATCATCAGTCTTTTCATCGAATCCCTCCCTGAAGTGTTTTTACTTCTTTAATAGATCAAAGATGATTTTGGCTTGATCCGTGTTATCGACCTGCCCTGCAAAACGTTCTTTATATGGTCCATATGCGTAGACCGGAACATCTTCACCTGTATGTCCCCCGGTAGTCCATGCAGTATTGGTCCGATTGTCGAATATGGCTTCGATGGCGTTATCGATGTTCGTCACATTTTTTGATTTGGCAGCTTCTGTTACCGTTTTGATTTCACCGTCAGTTAGTTTCACTTCATTTTGATCAATATATTGCTTTAATGTCTTTTCAACATCGGCCCCTTTTACGATGGCATCCGCCATGAAGTCAGGGGTGCGTTTGGCTGCCTTGATCGGTTCACCATACCAGTTATATATTCCTTTTGCCCCGATCGAGAATCCTCCTGTAGAGTGATCCGCAGTAGCCACAACTAAAGTATGTTTGTCTTTCATCGCAAATTCAATGGCCGCTTTATATGCTTTTTCAAAGTCTTCCATTTCACTCATTGCCCCTACGATATCATTATCATGTCCGGCCCAATCGACCTGGCTTCCCTCGACCATCAGGAAGAATCCATCTTTGTCTTTATTCAAGCGCTGGATCGCCGAACTTGTCATGTCTGACAAAGAAGGCGTTTCACTTGGGCGGTCAATCATTTTCGGGAGTCCTTCAGAAGCGAATAAACCAAGTACCTGTTCATTTTTGTCCTTAAGCATTTGATTTTTATCAGTCACATAACTGTAACCGTCTTTTTCGAAGGCTTTCGCCAAATTGACATCAGGCCGGACAAAATTTGACTTTCCACCGCCCAATAGGACGTCAATTTTATGTTTGCCCTTGACTAATTCATTATAATAATCGTCTGCGATTGAATTCATGTTTTTCCGATTTTCATCATGGGCGCCAAAAGATGCAGGTGTAGCATGAGTGATTTCTGAAGTGGCAACCAATCCTGTCGCTTTTCCTTTTTCCTTTGCTGCTTCCAATACGGTTTTGACTTCAGATTTATCGTTATCCACTGCAATAGCAGCGTTATAAGTCTTCACTCCGGCAGACATTGCCGTTGCGGCAGAAGCTGAATCCGTTATATTTTGTGCAGAGTCTTCTGGGTAAGTCATCTGCTGGCCAACCAAGTATTTATCAAACTCTGTCCGTTCTGCCACCTTCGTACCAGGGTTATCTTTTAAATACCGGTAAGCGGAGGTATAGGAAACACCCATGCCGTCACCGATCAGGAATATCACGTTCTTGATTTCCGGGTCTTTTTTTGTCTTATCCTTTGCCGAAACACGATCCGCTGCGGACCATGATAGACCTCCAAATGCTAATGCTGAAGCCAGTGTGATGGGCAATACCTTTTTACTCCATGTGCGATTCAAATGAATAGCCTCCCTTTAATTTTTTCTATTTAATTAAACTATAGGTGAAGAAGATGAACCCAATGTCAAGGCTATGTAAAAATGCAGCAGGATAATTGTTAAGACAAGGTAAAGGGACATGACGCGGAATGGCATGCCACTTTTATGCGGGTTGTTGGTTGTTCAGGAAAATCACCAGTAGTGGGGCCATTTTACAGGGGTTGGATGAGTGAAAAGATTTAGTTAACACGAGCGAGGGTAAGTGATCTTTTTTTATTCGATGTCTTCAAAACAGGGTGAATTGTGAGGAATTTGAAAGTGCTAAAAAATCAGTAGAGAAAAGAAAATAAAGCACCCTATCACTATCAGGATGCTTAAGAGTCAGACTGTAGACAAATTCTCAGTTCGGGATGAGACCAGCCTACAGTTTTTCTTTTAAAAGATATTCAATTTGGTTGGAAAGGTTGTTCAAGACTCCTGCTTAGAAATGCGGGTCCAAGGGGAATCCCACACGCAAAGGGCACCGAGGGCGGACCTCCCGCGGAAAGCGAGTGCCTGAATGGAAATCAATTTTGGTTAAAGAAATCCGCTCCCTTTCCGCCCCCCTTTGTCGACAAACTGAAGCTTTCTACCCAAAGGGCTTTTTAAACGATTACTTCTCTACAACTAAACATTCCAGAGCACGGGCCGCATTCACTCTCGCCAATTCGATTGAATCGGCAGACGACAGGGCGACTGCGACCCTTCTACCTGCCTTTGTAACAGGTTTTCCGAAAAGGCGCACTTGTGTATTAGGTAGAGCCAAAGCCTGTTCAACACCGACTATAGAATATTCCGATAACTCATCCTGCGCTTTTAATGGACGGCTGGCACCTGGACTGATCAGCGTGATTTCCGGGATGGGAAATCCTAGAACCGCCCGAATATGCAGGGCAAACTCCGACAGATTCTGAGTCACTAAAGTCACTAGCCCCGTATCATGCGGACGAGGGGAAACTTCACTGAAATAGACTTTATCCCCTGAAAGGAAAAGCTCAACCCCGAATAATCCGTACCCCCCAAGTTCATCCGTAATGGCATGCGCAATTCTTTTCGCTTCCATTATTTGTTCTCCTGTCATATCATGCGGCTGCCAGGATTCAATATAATCCCCGCCCTGCTGAATGTGACCGATGGGGGCACAAAACATGGTACCATTTATGGCCCGGACAGTAAGCAACGTGATTTCCGAATCAAAACGGATAAACTCTTCAATGATCACCCGTCCATTTTGAACCCGGCCGCCTTCCATCGCAATCCTCCAGCAATCCTCCAGGTCACCTTCCGTGCGGCACACACTTTGCCCTTTACCTGAGGAACTCATCAGCGGTTTTACCACATTGGGAAATCCAACTTCCTTGGCAGCTTGGACAAATTCTTCATATGTATCTGCGAATTTGTAGGCTGCGGTCGGAATCTCCAGGGTTTCAGAAGCCAATCTCCTGATTCCTTCACGATCCATAGTCAATTTAGCCGCTCTTGCCGTCGGAATGACATGAAAGCCTTCCTCTTCCAATTTGATTAATTCAGATGTAGCGATGGCTTCGATTTCCGGTACAATTAAATCGGGTTGTTCTTTTTCCACAATTCCCCTTAATTGTTCCGCATCCAGCATATCGATCACATAACTGCGATGAGCGACTTGCATGGCAGGTGCATGTTCATAGCGGTCTACAGCAACGGTCTCCACACCAAGTCGCTGTGCTTCAATTATGACCTCTTTCCCCAATTCACCCGAGCCCAATAATAAAATCTTTTTCGATTTATACATTCAGTCTCTCCTCCTCCATATCCTCAAAATCATTATATACGAACTATAAACGAATAAACATAAATATTTATTCGTATTTTCATTTAAATTGCATCAAAAACAATAAACAAAATTATTCATTTAAGTTTTTTTAAATACACACTTGACAAGTAGGAATAATAAGTTTTATGCTGGATGAAAATATATAAGCTGACCAGTTCACTGGAGGCTCCCTATTCAGCATGAGTAGGGAGCCTTTTCGTTTTTATCAATAAGGGAGGAAAAACACTATGCAAAAGGAATCAGTAAGGCCCATTTTCCCTATTTTGAATGAGAAGAAAAATGGCCGCCTTGAGGATATGAAGTACATCAATCTGCCTGACAGATTATTTTTTGAATGGTGCCGGCAGCAATATGACCTGAATAGAGGGGTTTACAATGCAATCGATAATTGGTTCTATCAATATGGCATTGACCATATACTTTACCGAAGGATCAACCTTTTAGCCTTTTTGGAATTTGCTGCACCCCCGGCACAAGAGGCCGGAAAGACAAAGTTCATTAAATTCGGCAGTGGCGGACTATCAAAAAAGTTGCAGGAGTTCATTGCAGATTAACCTGAATCTTATTGGGCCCTTATCAGTAATACGCCCATTATCCACCTACTGGTAAGGGACACTTATGCGAATGTCGAAATTTGCATTACGATTATTTTTGAAAATGTAAGCGCTTTCTATTATAATGAAATTAGGTTGGATGGCATGCGTGGCCGTCACAGTATCTGGCGTAGGTGGGGCCGATACTAAAGTTAAGGAAGTTAAACTTCTTACCGTAAAACGATTAGAATTCCTTTTGGTAAGGGCTGCAATATTACTGGGACATGGAGAATGTCCGTTAATTTCAGGCTTAAAAGCGTGTCAATCATGCAATCGATAAGTAAAGCATGACTTTACTTATTTTTTGCAGCAGCCCTCATCGTTTCAAGTCTAATAGTTTATAAGACTAAAAAGCTCTTCCCCATGGTAACGGAGTTGAGCTTTTTCATTTGGTCAAAATTCACATATATAACCCTGCCAAGAAAATCCCAAGCGACTTCTGATAAATCTCATCGAACTGTGATATAGGGAGGGGATTCGTTCCTTTGCCCAGCTCCACGGTAAACCCCGGCCTGCGCCAATCCTGAATGAACCAATCCTTATACCCTGCGTAACTATTGGCTGATTTGACAGGCTCATATCCACTGACCCTCGCAAACTCATTGACTATCGTTTCCGACTCGGGCGGTTCCAAACCTTCAAAGCCCCAATAAATGACCTCTCCTTGGGTATGGAACGCAAGGACTTTGCCAAAATCACGTTTTCTTGTCAACTCTGACATTGCAATGGCTTCTGGCTGTGTAAGCGGCCCTTCCCCGGGATAATTTGCCGGACCTGGCTCCGTTACATTATTGCGTTCTTTTTCCAGTTCCCATTTGGCGGGAAACTGATCATTCAGATCCACTCCGTTAATATTTGCTTTCCAGCCAGAGAAGTCTTCGCTTCCATTATTCCATTCCACGAGCCGTCGTCTCAATGACTCATCTGCAGGCGGCCCTTTTAGAACCAACTCCACTCCGTCCGGATTCACCATTGGGACGATCGACAGCATCGTCTGTTGATAAAAGGGAAACAGAGATAGACCGCGGATGTCGGCCTGATTCGTGATTGCGAGTAAATAATCATTTAAAAAGGTCATGATCACAGGCGTCGTTATCCACTCATTCGCATGAAAGGAACCATTATAGTGAACTCGTTTGTTGCCATTACCAATCAGCACTTCGGGGATATCCCTTTCAAGCACAGAATCACCGATCGGGGAGGTTTTAATAAATGGATAGATAGTTTTCAAACGTCTTACATCGGTCATCATCGTCTCATAATCATATTCCCGGTTTCCTTGAATTAGCCTCCACGTAATCCTTAATGGCACAGAAATTGTCTGACCAACTTGCAGGGCGTTCGGGTTGAGATTGGGATTAACCAAAAATAGGGCATCCAATGAAAGATGACGTGACCTGGCAATTGCCCATAACGAATCACCTTGTTTAATGTTATAACCGGTCGTCGTAAAGCCAGGAATTTTGATTTGTTGGCCAATCATAAGTGCAAGTGGATCGATTCCACTATTGGAATCAATGATAAGTTGGTAATTCACCTTGAATAATTGGCTATAATACCACAAGGAATCATTTTGCCGCACAAAAACGTCCATACTGCACCTCCTCTTAACCAAATGTATGCTGATTCGATTTAATAATTGCTTTGACATTCTGCTCCTGACTGAAATCTTCGAGCATCTTGCTTGTCATCAATTAAGAGCAGGCCAAGCTTTTAAGTGAGAGCAGGAACTTTTGTAAAATATCTGGTTTCTGGTAAATTGGACTGCCTTTTACTAGTCATAAATTCCACCCTTTATCGATAATTTAAGTAACTGGCACCCAATTAATCTGACCGCATGACTTCCTTACAAACATTTATAACTATATATTCTTACCGATCTTGTCGGGTGTCATTTATATAACGGAGCCCTCCATAAAACAAACAAAGCAGGCACCCATTCATGAATGGATGCCTGTCTTCATTTAATAGATTGAGAGTCCCATATTTTACGCTTCTTGCGGTACTGGCAAACCTAAACCTTCGGCTATGCGCGTTCCGTATTCCGGATCGGCTTTGTAAAAATGACCGATTTGACGAATCTTGATTTCTTCCAATTCCACAGGTTTCATTGCGCCCACGATCGTGTCAACAAGTCGAGTTTTCTCTTCGGCACTCAGTAGACGGTATAAGTCACCTGCTTGAGTGTAGTGATCATCACTATTATGACCAACTTGTGCAGCTTTCCCAGTCACCTCGAAAGGAGTGACTTTATTTTCCGTTGTTTCGGCAGGGCCGCCAAAACTATTCGGCTCATAATAAACAGATCCCTTGCCATTGTCATCAGCACGCATGAAGCCATCACGTTGATAGTTGTTCGCCTCCACTTTCGGACGGTTCACCGGAAGCTGGTTATGATTTGAGCCCACACGGTAACGGTGTGCATCTCCATATGCGAATAGACGTCCTTGAAGCATCTTGTCTGGGGAAGCTTCAATTCCCGGTACGAATGTTCCTGGTGAGAACGTGGCTTGCTCTACTTCAGCAAAATAGTTTTCAGGATTTCTGTTCAATACCATACGGCCAAGCTCGATCAGCGGATAATCTTTTTGAGACCATACCTTCGTCACATCGAATGGATCGAAACGGTATGTATCCGCATCTTCCAGAGGCATGATCTGAACATATAATTTCCATGCAGGGAAGTCCCCTTTTTCAATGGCATTGAAAAGATCTTCCGTATGGTAATCAGGGTTTTCACCTGCTAATTTTGCAGCTAGATCCACATCAAGGTTTTTGATGCCCTGTTCTGTTTTGAAGTGGTATTTCACCCAAACGCCATTTCCTTCGGCATTCACCCATTTAAATGTGTGGCTTCCGAAACCATGTGTATGACGAAGTGTAGCAGGAATGCCCCGATCGGACATCAGGATCGTCACTTGGTGCAGAGATTCTGGTGAATGTGACCAGAAATCCCAAACAGCCGTAGGGTTTTTCAAATGGGTTCTAGGATCTCTCTTTTGTGTATGGATGAAGTCAGGGAACTTAATCGCATCGCGAATAAAGAATACAGGAGTATTATTACCGACGATATCGTAGTTTCCTTCTTCCGTGTAGAATTTAACAGCAAATCCACGCGGGTCACGGACTGTATCAGCAGAACCCAATTCACCTGCAACTGTGGAGAAACGGATAAAAAGATCTGTCTTCTTGCCCACACCATTGAAAAGTTTAGCTTTCGTGTACTGAGAAAGGTCGTTCGTTACTTCGAAAGTTCCGAAAGCACCGGCACCCTTCGCATGAACTACACGTTCAGGCACACGTTCACGGTTGAAATGGGCTAGTTTTTCCAATAAGTGTACATCTTGAATGAGTACCGGGCCGCGTTCGCCAGCAGTAATCGAGTTTTGATTATCTCCTACTGGAGCTCCCCAGCTTGTAGTAAGGTTTTTCTTATTCGACATAATTGAACCACCTTTTCATTAATATTTATGTATATAATGATAAAGCTTATCAGAAAAAAATCAATACTTATTTATAATAATTTTAATATAATAATCAATTCATTATTTTTCTGTTGATGATATGACCTCACGTCCAACCATAATATGGTAAATGCAGAATGTATACACGTTGACGGAACAACTTAAAGGCATAATCGAATTCCTAATAATGGTATACGACCCTTATAACCAATATTCCTTCATGACAAGTGATTTTATCATTTCCCCTACCAATGGGATAGTAATCGAGAATGATAACGAATATATGAATACTTTGCGCTACTTTACCTATTTCCTTCTATTTATCTTATAACAAACCGAACTGTTCTCCTGTGACTTTATTCACTTCATCAGGCTTTATTTACATGACGAATGAAGGAGGAGGCATAGAAGCTGAATTTTTCATTGCATTGTGAACCTTAACTTCAGCAGAACTCTTCATAAACAGACTGAAACAAAAGGCCTTCACCCTTATTTCACTGGAGAAATTGTAAACATACTGGTTTGTGTTCGTATAGAAAATAAGATACTATTACGTTAAAATGACCGTCCAATAAGAGTAAGGGTGATATATATGAATGAGCGCAAACAACTGGTAGTTAAATATGCACACCAATTATTTATTGAAAAGGGTTATCAAGCCACTTCCATTCAGGATATTTTAGATTATAGCGGCATTTCAAAAGGAACATTTTATAACTATTTTTCTTCTAAAAGCGAATTGCTTAAGGCAGTCTTCCTGACTTCGCAAGAAAAATTACAAAAAGAGCGGAATGAATTGCTGATTGGGCAAAACCTTGCAGATATTGAAATATTCATTAAACAATCCGAATTACAAATGCACTCCAACCAAAGCAATAAAATCTTTTTCTTATATGAAGAAGTAATGATTTCAAATGACACCGAACTTAAGAACTTCATCACGCATGCTAAATTCCAGCATATCCATTGGCTATCAAAACGGTTTCTGGACATTTTCGGTGCTGATAAAAAACCTTATATTTTGGACTGTGCCATTATCTACTCGGGGATGATGCATCAAACGATTCATTTTAATGCCTTGGCTAAAGAGCCCGATTTCAACCCTACTGAAATTATCCGTTATTGTGTCGATAGGATTAAATCGATTTTTGAAGATGTCAGCTCGTCAAAAGCACAGCTTTTGGAACCCGATCTCATCAAGCAATGGCTGCCAGAGTGCTTCCATACACAACAGGATTTTCATACAGCACTCCTGCACTCTGCAAACGACCTAAAAAAGATGATCCTGAGGCTATGCCAAGATGATGAAGCAGAGCGGGTCAAAAACTTGAAATTGATTCACTTTATCCAAGAGGAATTATTACAAAACGTTGAACCGCGGATCTTTCTCATCGAAAGTGCCCTGCTTTCCTTAAACACCAACCCGAAATTGAAAAACACATTGGAATTAAGTGAATTCGAAAAAATCATTGCCAACAACTAAATAGAACCTACTGGGTCGCATTTTGCAGACAAAATGGGGTTCTTACGGCGGAAAGGGAGCGGGTTTCTGAAAACGAATGGACCTTTTTAAATGAAAAAACTGTCGAACGTTGTTTTTAAAAAGACTTGCTTATCCTTCATGGTTTACTTTTTATATCGGATGGAACCTATATAGGATGGAAGAAAGTTGCGACACTCCTGCCGAATAACTGGCTAGCCAAGACCCCACAGGCGCTTGCGCCGAGGAGGCTTGACAGACAGTCGGCGGAAAGGAAGCGGATTTCTGAAATCAACTGGACTTTTTTAAAAAAAGACTATCGAACGGTGTTTTTAAAAGACTTGCTTATCCTTCATGATTTACTTTTTATATCGGATGGAACCTATATAGGATGGAAGAAAGTTGCGACACTCCTGCCGAATAACTGGCTAGCTGAGACCCCACAGGCGCTTGCGCCGAGGAGGCTTGGCAGACAGTCGGCGGAAAGGGAGCGGGTTTCTGAAATCAACTGGACCTTTTTTTAGTAAAAAGGTCCTTTCGATTCTGGGGGAATACATATCGTATTCCTCTTTTTTTTGTGACAATTCAGCAAACATATAACTGAAATTCATGAAATTTTAGTATAATGACATATAGAAAGTGTCTTCAGGAGGAGTTATTCATGAACATTATAATGCGTTTTCTTATCAACGGGCTGGTATTGCTCGTTATTGACTGGCTTCTCGACTCCATCACGATTAAATCTTACGGAACAGCCTTGCTGGCGGTTTTTATATTATCGATCATGAACTTGCTGGTTAAACCCATTCTCCTGCTTATCACATTGCCGATCACCATCCTGACGTTCGGGTTATTTTCTTTCATTATCAATGCCTTCACATTCCAAATCACTTCCTATGCCGTCAGTGGCTTTGTAATAAATTCTTTTTGGGGAGCTTTAATCGGATCATTGTTATTGAGTTTCATTCAAAGTCTTCTTATAAAACAGAGTAAAAAAAACCTTCAGTAGCATGCTGTTGGTTAAAACTGTAGACAAACTCGACTTCACCGAGTTTGTCTACAGTTTTTTTTAGGATCTACATACTGAAACAGAAAATCCGATTCCTGACGGTTTTTCGTATCATCTTCATTTCCATAACAGCCTTCGATATTTCCCGGGCTATTCCCCTAAATTCCGCTAAGCTTCACTAGCTGTTTTCTCTCATTTTTGACAATACTTTTCCCCATGACGTTACATAAAATATCGACTTCCGTGGAAATCAGTATCAAACGATTCATGGAATCTACCAGAGTGGTATGAACAGGATCCTTTAGATGCCCGTTCCTTGTTTTGGGCCAGCTTATCCATTATTAAAAGTCTAAATTTTTAGAAAAATCACATAATTATACTTTGTTTGAATAGCATTCTATTTGTTTTGAAAGATTATAAATACGATGAGAATAGATTGAATCACTTTGTAGTAAGCGTTTTCATTTTTTACTTTACATTCTTCCTATTAAAATATATTATTTAGTTGTAATATTATGTGAAAAATCAATAAATTATATGTATTCTCCTCTACTAGTGATAAAATGCTAGATAGAGAAAATTAAACTCCAACATAGAAAAGGGGAAAATTATGCAAAACTCCAAAGAATCTCAACTGCATAGAGGTTTGGAAGAAAGGCATATCGCATTAATGTCTCTTGGCGCAGCCATTGGAGTCGGTTTATTTCTCGGCTCGGCATCTGCGATAAAATTAGCCGGCCCAGCCATCATCATTGCCTACGCCATTGGCGGGCTTATGATCTATCTTATCATGCGTGCACTTGGGGAAATGGCGATTAAAAATCCTGTCGCTGGCTCTTTCAGTCGCTATGCTAGCGAATTTGTCGGTCCTCTTGCCGGATATATAACCGGATGGAATTACTGGTTCGTTTGGATTGCCACCTGTATGGCTGAAATTACGGCAGTCGGAATCTATATGCAATTTTGGTTCCCTGATACCCCGCAATGGGCTTGGGCGTTAGCCGCTCTTGCCATCATGACGACGATTAACTTTCTTGCAGTAAAAGCATATGGTGAATTGGAGTTTTGGTTCGCCTTAGTGAAAATCATTACGATCATCCTTATGATCGTCCTTGGCTTCGGAATGATCATCTTCGGACTGGGGAACGGCGGAATCGCGGTCGGATTCGGCAACCTGGTTGGACATGGAGGGTTTTTCCCTAATGGGATTTCCGGTGTCATCCTCTCTTTCCAAATGGTCATGTTCGCCTATTTGGGAATTGAAATGCTTGGAGTAACCGCAGGTGAAGTTAAAAATCCTGAAAAATCTTTAAAAAGAGCCATCGATACCGTTTTTTATCGGATTTTACTTTTTTACGTTTTAGCTCTGACAGTCATTTTATCGATCACTCCATGGGATGAAATGAATGGAGAAAACAGCCCATTCGTTATGATGTTTGATAAAATCGGTATACCAGGTGCAGCAGGAATCATTCAGTTTGTCGTACTGACAGCAGCCCTTTCATCTTGTAACAGCGGGATCTTCAGTACAGGAAGAATGTTATTCAACCTGGCGCAGCAAGGTGAATCACCAAAAAGTTTCGAACGTACTACAAAGTCAGGCGTTCCTGGCGTTGCCATCATCGTTTCGGCTGTCGTGCTTCTTTTCGGTGTTTACCTTAACTACATGGAAGCCGATAAAGTTTTCACTTACGTCACAAGTGTCGCTACATTCGGTGCCCTCTGGACATGGGGAACCATACTTGTCACACAGATCATGTCTAGACGGAAATTGAGTCAGGGAGAAAAGCAAGGCTTGTCTTACAAAATGCCGCTTTTCCCATTCACTTCTTATTTCACTTTAGCCTTTTTAGTATTCGTAATGGTCGTACTCGGTTTTTCAGCAGATACAAGAATCGCTCTAATCGTTGGTCCGATTTGGATCTTACTGTTGGTAGCCCTGTATTATGTGACTGGCTTGCATAAACGGAATAGATAAATGTCAGAGGGTGCCCAATCTAATTGGCACCCTCTATTTCTGACTTTCACCCTTTACCCCTTCTTTTGAACACCCAATGGACCACAGCACCCGCTCCGCCTAAAATAATGAGGATAGGCAAGTTTCCTATTATGAAAACAATGATTCCTGAACCCGCTTTAAGTAATAGATTCGCACTCGTTGCAAGTTGTTTCTTCGTTCTCTCCCATGTATTCAATTCCTTATTATCAATGCCCGGCACAACTATCCGGTCCTGTGATAACGTAATGGTGACCGTCGAATATGAGGTTTGGTTTTCAAGATACTTCATTTGCCCGGTCAACTGTTCTATTTCTTCTTGCACCATGGCAAGATCGGATGATATTTTCAGTAAATCTTCCGTCTTCTCAGCGTCCTTCATGAATGCAAGTAACCTTTCCTCTACTGCCCTCTTTGATTTCAATCTTGCTTTTAGATCTACATATTGCTCGGTTACATCCTGTCCTGTCACATTCCTTCCGACCACTTCCGAAGCCTCGCCCTCGCTATCGGCTAGAAAATCCTGAAAATGGGATTCAGGGACCCGAACAGTGATCGATCCTTCCACCAGTTCTTCTTCTTCCCTGTATACATTGGACTCGACTACATATCCGCCATATTCAGCCACCTTATTCTCAATCTTCATTTGTGCTTTTTCAAGGTTCTTCACCTTCAACTCAAGCTGGGCTTGATGGATGACTTTTCTTTCATCCGTCATCCCTTCCTTTTCCGCTGCTTCTTCCTGCACCTTATTCCCGGAAATTGAAGCGTCCATTTTACTGTCCGCCGTTTCATCCTCTGCTTTAGATGCTGAATCTTCCTTTTCATTACTGCTGCATCCAGCAAGTAAAAGTAACAAACAGAACATAAGCATCATTGTTTTACGGTTCATCGGTATTCCCCCTTTTCTTAATAGTACCGACGTATAATCTGGAAGAAAGTTACACTTGGTCATTAAAGGACATGTTTTATTTTCATATGAAAAGGTAAAGGTATAAGAGCATCCAAAAATAAAGAAAGAAGTGGATCCATTATGAACTACGGAAAATTCGCTAAAAGATTATTGGTGCCTGTGGTCGGAGGTTCACTTGTGGGTATATTCGCCACAAGGAATTCAAAAGAAATTTATGATAAACTCAAGAAGCCTTCATTTGCGCCCCCTTCCTGGCCTTTCCCCGTTGCTTGGACAAGCCTTTATACGATTATGGGAATAGCGAAATATCGCATTGCATCCAAAGAAAAAGAATCGAAGTCCGCTGAACGCCTCTAAGATACCCAACTAGGGTTGAATTTCTTATGGTCTTTTTTATTCTTCAAATGGGGATTGCGCGGAACGGCCTTTATTGAAATGGCTGTACTGCTGACCCTTATTACTTTAACGGCATTCGAGTTTTATAGAATAGACCGTGCATCCGGTTTAGCGATGATTCCCTATATAGCATGGGTCACCTTCGCATTGGGATTGAACTTTTCCATTTTCAGAAACAATTAATCACATGAAGAAGCGCCCCTTGTATTAAGGGGCGCTCTATTTTAGAGTTTCACGAGTAAATGCCGAGAACTCACGAGTAAATATTCAATTTTCACGAGTAAACCCGCTAAACTCACGAGTAAATGCTCAATTTTCACGAGTAAACCTCAGTTAATTATTGATATTCGTAATCCTGCCTTCAATTTCAGCCGTGATCTTCCCGCCTTTAAAGGTTTCTTTCACATAGTTAACGAATGCTTCCAGGTCAGCATTTCCAAACACACGCTCTTTTCCTTTCAGGACGGTATAGTTATCACCGCCGCTAGCCATGAAATCATTGACGGCCACCGTATATGTTTCGGTATCCTTGATCGGTGTTCCGTCGGCTTCCTTCAATAAGGTGACACGTTCCATGACAGGTTTACTGAAGTCGGCTGTATAGCTCAGTCCAGAAATTTGCAAGGTTTTCGGAGATCCTTCGACTACCCATTGCTGTTGAAGCAGCGTTTTCACTTCTGCTCCAGTCAGTTCCAGCTTGACCAATACGTTTCCGAACGGCTGGATTTTCGCTAAATCGGAAAAAGTGACTCCCCCCTTTGGAATATCTGCACGAATTCCACCTGGGTTCATGAAGGCAAAATCGGAGTTCAAATCCGCCTTCATCGAATCGGCAATTAAATTCCCAAGGCCCGTTTCCTGTGTATAGGCATTGGTTCTTAAAATTTTCTCATCCGTTGTCCCAAGCGGGGCCTTCAACTCGGGGAACATGTCTAGGTAGTCGTTAATGAATTTCGTCGTCCCGGCATCAGGTGTGATGCCATCTTGCGTAACCGTAACAATCTCAGCTGACCTTTTGACGATATCCTTTGTGTTTGGATCGATTTCCAAATCCACATCTTCAAAAGCCGTTCCATAAGAGTAAGCTTGTACAATCAGTTTATCATCCACATAGTTGTTGACCTTTGCATGATTATCTCCGGCTAAGATCACATCTACTTCATCATCCACGGCATTAGCAAGATCAGCTACTTCGCCTGTGATGACCCCTTCCTTTTCCGTGCCTGGGTCATGTGAGATCACCACGATCGATTTGACGCCTTTATCCTTCAACTCTTTAACCGCCTTATTTACGGCAGGTGCCTGTTCTATGAATTCCACATTCTTAATGCCATCCGGACTTACTTTTTGGGGTGTGGCATTCGTGACTACACCGATGAATCCAATATCAACCCCGCCGACCTTGTTTATGACGTAAGGGTCCAATATCGGTTTTTTCGTGTCTTTATATACGACATTGGCCACTACATACGGAAAGTTCAATTTATCGAATACCACATCGGATGTTGGCGACTTTCCGCCATTGATTTGAGCCATCAAGGTTTCTACCCCTTTGTCGAATTCATGGTTCCCGACAGTTCCGACATCGAATTTCATATGATTCAAAAACTGGAGCGTCGGTTTGTCCTGGATCAAAGAAGAAACGGGTGCACTTGCCCCAACAGCATCCCCTGCCGATAGTAAAAGTGTATTTTCAGGGTTTTCAGCTTTACGCTGCTTCAAGTGCGCAGCTAAATAATCAGCACGCCCTTGCTTGATACCGCCAAAATCGGAGGTGGTATCAAGCTGGCCGTGAAGATCATTGATCCCGAGCAGTTGCACCTTGACGTTTTCTTTCCCCAAATTGAATTTGTAAATGCCAAAGCCTTTATCATCCTTTTTGCCTGTATAGGAAATCGCGCTGTCTTCATTTAAATATTCCGCACCTTTTGGTGATGAGGTGAAGGTAACGTTCACCTTGCCTGAAATCGGGGCGATCGACCAGTTATTATCAGCGGTTGGATTGATTTCACTCTCTTGTGTGATATAATCCATCAAGATCTGGCGATTTTCATCCGCAGAGTCAACTACATATTCGCTGCCCTTGACGCCCGGGAAGTTCCCCCCGCCAGAAGCACGGTAATTATTCGTCACGACGATGAAATCTTGATTCGGGTCCACTGGTTCACCATTATATTTCAAATCTGCAATCCTGCTGGAATCCGACACTTTTATCCCTTTTTCATCATAGCGCGGAGCCTTGGTGACATCGATTTGGTACGTGACACCGTCAATCACATCAAAATTATAGACGGCAAATTTTCCATTAAGCAGCTCCTGTTCCTCGGACTTTGCAGGATCGATTGTATTATATTTCCCGGCAGACATCTCAAGCCACTCTTTAACCACGGACCCTTTAATCTTGATTGCCTTCAAGGTATTATCGTATAAATATAAATCACCTGCGCTGCGAATGGTCAGTCCGCCTTCCTTGATTTCGGTGAATTCCTCGACTCCATTGCGACCCGCTTTGAACGGGGCTCCTACAGAGAGAATGGGCAAGTCTTTGTATTCAGGGCGGTTGCTTTGGATGTATTTCTCTACATACCATTTCTGTGCGCTCGTCACGACCTGTACGGAAGGATCATCTTGCACAAGGGCGAAATAACTATGAATTGGAGCTGTAGTCGTTCCAATTGGCGTGTTAACATACTTGATCGTTCCTTCGTGATCCTTCTTCACGGCTTTGACGACAGACGCATCTTCAGCTGCTTTTTTTCCTGTTATTTTGTCGTTGATTACCCGTGTTGATGAAGCGGAATTGATGACTTTCCATTTTCCCTTGATATTTTGGATATCAAGATCGATGATCCCGAGATTACTGCCGCCATATCCTGCTTGAACGGCTGGTACACCATTGATGGTACCCTTTTCATTATCCACGCCTTTAAGGATTTTTCCTTGGCCATCTTTGAATAGGCTGTCTAAAGAAGCCTCATCTTGTGCTGGAAAGACTTTATGCGTATGGGAGAACGTGATGGCATCGATGCCGGATACCTTGCTTAATGAATAGATGACATCCTCGGTATTGTTGATATCGCCATTAAACCCGGAATGTGTGAGCGCCACGATGACATCCGCGCCCTTTTTCTTCATTTCAGGTACATATTTATTCGCTGTCATGACGATTTCCTTTGCAATGACCTTACCGTCAAGATTCGCTTTATCCCAATCCATGATTTGCGGAGGGGCAAATCCAATGTAGCCAATTTTCACTGATTTTTCTTTACCATTGATGTCTTTCACTTTCTTCGTGATGATTTTATATGGAGTATATTTATTTTTATCATTCTTTGGATTATTGTCTTTATCTTTTTTATAAACATTTGCATTGACGTAAGGGAAGTTCGCATCGTTGATGGCCTCGTCCAAATAAGATAAACCATAATTGAATTCATGATTTCCGAATGTGGCAACATCATAGTCTAGCAAGTTCATCGCTTTATAGACGGGATGGACTTCACCTTTTTTCAGTGGCGCTATTTTCGCTTTGTACGTACCTAGCGGGGTCCCTTGAATAAGGTCGCCGTTATCCACTAGAACACTATTTTTCACTTCTTTTCGTGCCTGTTTGATTAAAGTTGCTGTGCGGGAAAAGCCGACCGAGTCCGATACGGCATCCTTATAATAATCATAGCTCACCAGATTAGTGTGTATATCCGTCGTTTCCATGATCCTTAGTTCAAATGGTGCATCCGAAACGGAGGCTGCCAGCCTGTTGCCGAAGTTACTAGTATTGCCGTTATACTTGGAGACAACCGATACTTTGACCCAATAACCCGATTTGTACGAATTGAAGTACGCGGAGAACTTTTGGGCCGATTTAATATCCGCCTCAATGGCTGACTGTGAAATGACCTTCGTCCCATTCATCAATTGGAAGACAACGGTTTCATTTCCTTTGTTCCCTTTTTTCGGTGTGACCGTTACAGTCGCTTTTGTGCCCTTTGCGTAATTAACAGTAGGAGCTGTAATGATAAATGGTTCAGTCGTGACAGGTTTCTTAGTGGACTCTTTGGCGGATGTCTCCCCTGGTACGGTAAATGGGGCTGATACCAAACTCACAGCAAGAATCGGGGCAAGCATCTTATTAACATGCATCTTGAACGACATACTTCACAACCCTTCTATTTTTTGTAAAATGCTAGAATAATATATCATGATTTTGTCGAATAAACGCCAAAATTTACCGTAATATTACGAATCTTGAATAAATGGTACTTTTTAACCATTCCCATTCAGAGCCCATAGCTCGTTATACCTTCAATTATGTATATAATCATCATCGAATCCCATTGAATCCTTAGGGAGAAAGTTCCCTATCAATAAAACCCAGATAGATCTCAAAGGTAAGTTTCTTAGACTCTATACTTCAATGAAACAACCTGGGAATTCCTTTCGAAATAAAAAACTGGTAATGCAGGTTGCATTACCAGTTTTAAAGTTTGAGGCCTATAAAGCCCGATTTATTAAACTGGCTGATACCGGTTCGATGCCCATCTCCCTCGACCAGATGGATAGCTGGCCTATATGGTGAATTTCGTGCGCTATAATATGGCGCAGTATCATGCCTTTTTCGTATGTCCCCTCCATCCAAGATGGCTGTATCATTCCTTGCTCATCTTCAATGGAATGGGAATTCAAATAGTCCATGACCTCAGAATGATAACGGATGGATAGATCCTCCACTTTTTCAATCGTATCATAGGTGTCCAAATCGACCGCTACATCAGGCTTTCCTTGTATCGCCTTGATCCAGCTGCATTCGACATCGATAATATGGGCAAGTGTCCTCAATATATTGCCCATCCCTCCTGTTCGCTGCCGTTTCAGTTCCTCACTCGGTAAATCCCGGCACCATTTGAACCACTCACTTCGCACCTGCCAGTTATAAATGAATAATGTCAGCATCATCCCAGCCCCTAACTTTTTGCCGTCCCTTTGTATTGATAATAATCCTGTCTTTGAATGGTTTTGAATCCACAAGATTCATAGAGTCTTAATGCATGCTCATTAGTCGCCTCGACCTCGAGAAAAATATCATATCCCAGCTGGCATTGTTCGGCTACGACCTTTTTCAATGCCTTTCTTCCAAGTCCTTTTCCCTGGTATTTTGGCAAAATGGAAAATCCATAAATCCATGCTTCACGGCCTGAGTGATCAACACGAATCTTACCGACTGCAAGGCCATCCTTTTCAATCATCATGGTTTTCAGAGTATCCTCATATAGGATGCGCTGATAATAATCCTTCGCTTCTTGTTTCGTAAATTGGAAACATTGAATATCCAGCTGAATTTCCGTTGCCTCATCTTCTCTCCGTGAAGGGCGAACGACTGCATCACCATAATCGTCAAGTTCCGTTTCGGACCACTTCATTTGAAACTCAGAAAAAGCGAATTCACATGGAAGCTGTTTCAAAAATCCTGTCCCTGAATGGGATTGAGCAGGTGAGTTCAAGAGAATCAACTTATAGTTGCGCTCCGCTGCACTCCTTATAGCCTCTTCCAGAAGCGTTGTAAAAATGTTTTGCCTCCGGTAATCAGGATGCACCATCCCGCACATCTCCGCTTTGTTTCCAAAATCGTAAAGACCAATGAAACCAATAAGCTTCGATCCATCATAGTGAAAAAAGTCATTCTTATGCACACCATTTCGACTGCGAAGCGTTTCCCAGTTCAGCTTTAAAGTAAAACCTTCCCGTTCACATTCTTGCTGTAGGATTCGAATATCTTCTAGCTGTTTATCCTTCAAATTCTCCACCCCTTTTCCATATTATCAGTTTATTACCAAAAAATAAGAAAAGCAGCACCCTTTTACTTGGATGCCGCATACTATTCATAAGTTTATTGATGAATGTTGTTTTTTTAAAAGTATTTTCACTTTATTCCATAAAACTAAAATCGTACGAGGGGAGGATTTCCTATCTAATTCCATTGTCGGATGAATTATAGTAGTAAAATGATTCCAAATGACGATTATTTTTTACCTATTTTGTGCTATATTCCAAATAATGGTTTACCATTATTTTACTTGAATGTAAAGGAGGGATTTAACTAAGGCTTGATTTTCAGAGTACCCATTTCTTTATACCCGAATTCCGGACCCTTTTTAGAATAGAATCCGAAATTCGGTGTTTATCACCTGGCACATTACGTCCTGAGGTTATCGTTTTTTTGTTTTATGAGCGGACTTTTTTAAGTTCTCTACGTCCGTTGTCAGTTCTTTTAATTGTTTACCGAAGCGGAAGAGCAAAAACATAGAAACGACGAATGGATAGCCAAATTCGCTAACTAATGAAACCCACATAGTAGCATCCTCAATCATCATCCTCTTCACCCCTTTTCTTGTATCTGATATCTAAAGTGAAACTTGTCAAAAAAAATCAATCTAGCACTATTGATTTATGGAAAAAAGAACGAATGTTCCTATATAATTGATTTATTCCCCTTGTCTATCACTTTATTAATAAAAGGAGGGATAACAATGAACCACTTAACTTCTCATTTTTTTTCTCATTCATTGGAGTTTCTGCAGCAACAGTACTCATCTTTCTTTGCACAGCCGATTATTCAGTTATTTTTACAGAACCCAGAGCATTTAAAGATTTTCACTGAAACTCTTGATTCCCCTTCTTCCCACAACATTGATCATCTCAACGAGACTTTCAAAATTTTCTATTACCGGGCTAAAGTATACAAATACATGTGCTCCTTAATTTACTTTTTCTCTGTTGATTTTGATAAAAGGGCACGGAAGCAGCGGGAACGCTATCGAATGGTACTTGATGCGACACCAATGGATACTGGCGGATTGTTCGATCGCATCGGCACATTGGACGTTCAACTTGAAAAGATGGGGGAAACGAACGAACTCGCTTCACACATAAGTGATGAAGAGATGATAAAAGCCTTGAAGACGTTAACAGCCAAACAAAACTTGGTGCTGACCATGATCTTTTCCTACGGCCTATCCAACAAGGAAATTGCTGCTTATTTCCGTGAGTCGCCGCAAAATATCTCAAGCATCCGTAAACAAGCTTTAAAAAAACTTCGAAAGCACTATATGGATGAGGTATATGTTAGAAAGGAGAAAAGCCATTGTGGATAAAAAACTGTCAAAAGAAGAATTGTTGGATCTCATAGACTCTTTGAATCCTAAAATAAAAAAATCGTTAAAAAACACGAACTATCAAGACCGGAATGATCTGGAGCAAGAAATTAAACTCAAGATCATTGAATCATATGAAAAAATCGCAGCAATCGAGGCCCCTAATTTCGAGGAGTTTCTTGCAGAATTCTTCACTAAGCAAAAACAATGAAAAAGTACCAAGTCCAGAGCAAGGATGCTGGGCTTGGTACTTTTTTTTCTGGATATCAGTATGATGGTTTCAATGTCAGCTTATCCCCTTTTGGATCGTCCATTGTGGTTTTGTGATAAGTACCTTCTGCCCAATCATCAAGCTGATCGTGGTACCACTCACTTTTTACGTTACCTGATTGACCAGGGCCAACTAGGTGATATCCTTGATTCATGTCGGATAGGTCGATGACGAATCTCCAGGAGCCACCGTGATTAACGGTTCCATCATCTAAAAATGCCGCTGCCTGTACGGTGACACCGCTACCGCCTAGCGGTATTCCGCCGCCGCTGTTAAATAAATAATTTAACGGGACGACACTCGATAGCGGGTGGTTAAACCTGACCTGATGATAGTCTCCCCATTCCCAATCGGCTATATCGTCACCTTGTGATTCTTCAAGTTCCATTAACGTCATATGTAACGACTTGGCAAGCACCTGCTCAAGTCCGCCTGCCTCTTCAATCCAAGGGCCCGGCTTACCGTCCAGTGCCCGCCTTAATAGTTCATCAACGGCCGATCGCCTTCCATTAAAGAGGTTAAGGGTTTCCTCCGGTATTTCTTCCGTAAGCAGAACATCCCCTATTTTTTTCATCCAGACATTAAAAATCATCGGTGCCGCTTCATCAACGGAATCAATATGATTCCATTTCTTCAGAATCGTAAGTGCCTGGTCTTCCTGTTTCCCCCATGGACCCTTCAATACATCCAAGAATTGAGGAACAAACTCCTTGGCTTGCAAATTCACCTTATCCATCTGCAGGCTTTGCATATCCTCGGCAGTAAGCTTTTTGTTGGCTTTTAAAAACTCCTGTATCCTCATCTGACGGTACGGCTGTGCCCAGTTATTGCTGATGTGGTAAGGATAATCATCCGAGATGACTTTATTATTCGCCGTCGAAATGAATCCCTCTTCCGGATTCACCGTTTTTGGAAGTTCATCAAAGGGAATAAAGCCTTCCCACTCAAATTCATCCGTCCAGCCAGGTACAGGCAGCATACTATCGCCTTTTTTCCGGATTGGGATTTTCCCATTCGCCTTATAGGCAATGGTCCCATCGGCTGAGGCAAAGACGAAATTCTGTGCCGGCGTTTCGAATTTCAAGAGGGCCTTTTCGAATTCTTTCCAGCTTCCCGCTTTATTCATATTCAGTACCGCTTCAAGCTCGGCGGATGGATCAAGTGCCGTCCACCTTAATGCAAGCACGGTATCTTTTCCGCTTTTCCCGGCAAACTCGGAGACCACAGGTCCATGGCGGGTAACCGTCACTTGATAATCAAGTGTTTCACCATCCTTCACCTTGATGGGTTCGTCCAAGATATCAGCTTTTTCCCATTTGCCCTTGTAGGAGAATTCTTTCTCGTTTTCCGGGTTTCTCCTCTCGATATACAGATCCTGAACATCCGGGCCGGTATTGGTCACACCCCAAGCGACCTTTTCGTTATGACCTAGTATGATTCCCGGAATCCCGGCAAAAATGACACCGCTCACATTGACTGACGGGGCCTCCAAATGCATTTGATACCAAACGGACGGTGTAGCCAATCCCAGATGGGGATCATCCGCCAATAATGGCTGACCGGAATCCGTTTTCTTGCCTGAAACGACCCAGTTATTGCTGCCGTTGAATTCATAAGGAATAACGGCCCCGGCAAAACTTTTTTCAATATCCAGTTCTTCCTTGCTGATGATATATGCGGCGCTGTTTGGATAATCAGGAAATAAATCATATGCTTTTTCCTTTGGGAACGTTTGCAGCAAATACTGCCTAAACGCCTGATCCTCCCAGTTCCCGCCTAAATCAAAGGCCATATATTTACCGATGGTCAGCGAATCGACGGGTGTCCAAGGCTCTGGTTCGTATCCAAGCAGGGTGAACTCCGCCGGCCATTTTCCATTCTCCTTCAATTCATCGATATAAAGATTTACTCCCTCGGCAAACACATCCAAGGCTTCTTTCCCGTCACTTGAATATGCTGCATAAGAGGCTTCAGCCGCCCGCCTCAAGCCAAGTGTGCGGAAATACTTATCATTTTTGACGGTTTTCTCACCAATCACTTCACTCAATCTTCCTGATGCCTGACGCCTGCTTAAATCCATTTGGAATAAGCGGTCCTGTGCTTGGATATACCCTTGGGCTAAATACAGATCATGTTCATTCGCTGCGTTGATATGCGGGACTCCACTTGAATCCCTCACCACCGTAACCGGTTTCAAAAGACCTGGAAGCGATATTTCCCCCTTTGTTTCCGGCAAGGATCTTGAAAGAAATACATTTGCAGCAATCAAAACGGACAGCAAAAGAATAATCAGGATACCAAAACTCCAGAGCGCACGCTTTCTCCACTTCCGTTTTGGCTTTTGCTGAGGTATGGCAACTTCCATCGCTTCATCTTCCTCTCCCCTTAAAACTCTCTTTCTTTCTATTTTAGATATTCCGCGTTTATCCCCATCTTTCCTACCAACTTCCTTACATTCTCTCTTTTTATTTCCGAAAGGCTGGAAAGGCGCAAGGACGGATTTTACTCGCACAAGGACGGAAAGTCGAATCATCCCGCGCATGGCCGAATTACATCCGCGAAATTGCCCCGATAAACATATCAAATGCAAAAACACCGATACAATGTATCGATGTGGCAGGTGAAGCTAGCTATTTGCAAGAATGTATTCAATCACTTTATCTGCATCGTCTGTATAAAAGAGGGCTTTATCAAAGTCATGGGCCGCCTTCGTTTCGGCTTCCATGTATTCAATCGGGGAGAGGAGACCAAAGAGCCTCTTCCATTTATGAGTTTTCTCCAGAAGTTTTCTTTCCCGTTTTATATCCTCTGGTATGAATTCATTAATGATAAAACATGGGTCGGAAAATGAAGGATCCTGAAAACGTCCGTTCAAGGCTCGCAATTTATCCCGATCCCATTCCACCCTTACCAAGTCCGATATGACCGAGACATTTTGGACCGAGTCAAGGATGCGTTTGGACAAAACATCATATTCTTCATCCTCCAACCCTTTATCCGTCATGATTCCAACACAATACCATTTTTCGTTATGATCAGGTTCTTCACTTTTCTTGAAAAACACTCTTCATCCACCTTCCTTACACGCTTTACATGTCCTGTTTAATACAAATCAACATGTCCGCCCACGTCATTTCACTATAACATGGAGAAATGGAGATGGGCGATAAAATATGAATGCTGCAGGAATGTTAGCCTGACATAAAAAAAAGATACCCTGAAAAAGGATACCTCCATCATTCTGGCTGAACAGCCAGTCCCCTTTGTTTAAACAGATATTCCAGAGCCTGCCTGAACGATAGAAAGGCTTTTACCCGATTTGCAAAATCAAGTTTGACGATCTCTTTCACGACATCAGGGGTAAAGCCGACAAAAATCGTTTCCGTACCCATCAACGCCAGTGCCCCCACTAATTGATCCAGCAGGGAGAGCATATTGTTTTCCTTCGTAAAGGTAATTCCCGAGAAATCCATGATCAATACTTCCGCATGCAAATCTGCACATTTTTGCAGTACAGTCGATTGCATCGACTCCATTCTCCAATCGTCAATGCGTCCGATCAATGGCAAGAGCAGCACATCCTTTAATACGGTCTGAACAATCGGGGTGGACAGTTCTTCCATGACTTCTTGGTTTTCTTTTATCTTCCGCAAAGAATCGTTTGCCATTGTGGCCATTTCTTTATAATGATTCACGTAACTGATACTCACACAGTGTATGAATTGGTCCAGGATTGCATCTATTATCGAGCTTGCCTTTAGCAGAATTTCAATGGAGTAATAGCGATTGCTTACCTCTTCTTCAATGAAACTCCAGAAAAGGTTACGTATCAGCTGTGCTTCCTCAATATTCTTATCCAAAGGAATGCCCATATCCACAATGCGCTTACCTATTACCATACCCGTTATTTTCATACTTTCCATCGCTTGTGCCTTTCCATGAATCAAGGCATCTGCATGTATTTGAATTAGCTTTGACCGTACCTCTTTACTCGTTTCAAAATCATAGAGCGGTTCCTCTTCTTCAAACAACTCGATATGCTCCACTAAGATATATTTAAATTTTTCAATTTTTTCACCGATCATTCTTAATTCTTCCATATGGACCTCCCATACAGGGCTTTTAACACATTTTATCAAATAATGAATGGTTAAGGATATAAAATCCTTCTATTACCAATATGATAATAGACGTTTACCCTTTTCTACATAAGGGTATTATCATATATGACTTGGAGGGATTATCATGAAAAAAGATCAACAAGACTTTGAATCTGAAAACATGAGCGATTTAGTCGAACTCATAAACAGTAAAAATAACAGCCGCAGAATCTTGGATGTACTTCGGCGTAATAAAAAGGATAAAAGCAAAACCAAAGATAAAAAATGAAAAAGCCCAGTCCAAAAAGGTCTGGGTTTTTGAGTGGATAAAAATAAAGAGCTGAGTTGCTTTATCAAGCAAATCCAGCTCTTCCGTCATTAAATATTGATTGCCTCTACCTTTTTCTCCGGATTTCCTTCACATGGTTCCCTTCAGTAGTAATATAGACTGTTTCATCAATTTTGTATGTTAAATAACGGTCACAATCAATTTCCAACGTTTTCCCATTGTTGAATTTCATTGCGCAATTGGATCCCTCTTCGGTTTCCGTCACATCAATGACTTCGTTCGTCTTAAAACCGATTGCCTTGCCATCGGAGAAATGAGGATAGTATTTTTCAACAATCTCCACCTTTTCCAATCTTCCCGGACTTGTTAAGTATACAACGAATAATATAATTAAAACGGCTATTAACCCAATGAGAATTACTGCTTTTCGTTTCACTCTATCTATTACCCTCTTCTCTTATCAATCTATTATTCAATATCCATTTTCACTAGATTATATTCAGGATTCCAGAAAAACATGATAGAAAAGAACATTTTATTTAAACGGTTTTCACTTTTCCAGCCATCATCGCACAAACGGCGGCCAGGATGATCAGAATGGATACAGCCGAGATGACCCCTCCCCAGCCGAACTTCATCAGGAATAAACCGCCTGATGCCCCCACTACACTTGATCCCGCATAGTAAAACAGGAGATATAAAGCCGATGCTTGTGCCTTTTCACTCTTATCAGCCAACCTTCCGACCCAGCTGCTCGCAATTGAATGAGCTCCAAAAAAACCAAATGTAAACAGTGCAAGCCCCATTATTTTAAGCAAAAGCGGATCCAATAAGGTTAAAAGGGCACCCATCAGCATGATTGCGATTCCGATAAGAAGTACATGTTTTCGACCATATTGATCGGCAAGCTTGCCCATCCATGTTGAACTGAATGTCCCCACAAGATAGATGATGAAAATGAAGCCTATCAATGTTTGTGATAAATGATATGGCGGTCCCATTAAAGGTATGCCGACAAAGTTATAGACGGTAACGAACGAGCCCATTAATAGGAAGGCCATGCCGAATAAGAGTACTAGCCTGCCATTCCTTAAGTTATTGATAAGGGATGTTTTGATTCTCGAAAATGAGGCCCCTACACGGATGGCATGCTGCGAAGGAGGAAGCATCCACCAAAAAGCCAGACTGATGATCAAACTTAAAGCCCCAAGGCTTCCAATCGCTATGTTCCATGAGAAATGGTCGGTCAGCACCCCGACAATCAGCCTGCCTGCCAATCCGCCGATACTCGAACCACTCACATAGATCCCCATCACATAGCCCAGGCTTTTCGGATGGAACTCTTCATTGATATAGGCCATCGCAATTGCCGGGAAACCCGCAAGCACCGCTCCTTGAATCGCCCGTATTGCAATAAGGATGTATAGGTCATCCTGGATGAAACTCACGCATATGGATAACAATGCAGACAGAGTGAGGGCCGTCCCCATTATTTTTTTCCTATCGATATTTTCTGAGAAAAAGGAAACAAGCAATAAACAGATGGCAAGCGTTCCTGTTGCGAATGATAATGTAAGACTTGCCATTGCAGGAGAGACTCCGAATTGCTTTGCGAAAACCGGAATGACCGGTTGGGTACTATACAGATCCGCAAACGTTACAAAGCTACCAAGAAATAAAGCCAAGATTGTTCTCCTGAATGATTTACCAGCAGGCTCGATATAATTCACTTTTGTTCAGACCCTTCACTATTTAACTTTCCCCCTATGTTAATACGAACTTCCCGAGTTGTCTATTTCGCCACTTTTGGCCAAAGGGAAAGTTTTGTTCCAAAAATTCACAAAAAACCCTTCACTGCATGCAGTGAAGGGTTTTTCATTAATATGAACGTTCATCATCCCGTTCACTTTTTTTAAGGAGCCAGTACACTGGCATACCTATGATGAGGATGATCACCGAGTACAACGCATTTAAAGGTGTATCGATTAAAGTGCTTACAACAATGTATATTGCTCCAGCAATCGCCACGATGGGGATGAATGGGTAAAACGGCACTTTATAAGTTTTCGCATCCGGATCTTTTTTGCGTAAGATGAAGACCGCGAAGAATGCTAATCCATAAAAACAGAAGACAGAGAATACAGCCATATTGGTAAGTTTGTCAGGGTCTGTTGCAACCATCATGATAATGGCAATGATCACTTGCAATACCGTAGCATTTATTGGCGTTTTAAACTTAGGCGATATTTTCCCGATTTGTTTATGGCCTGGCATCATTTTATCAGTCGCCATCGC
Source organism: Peribacillus simplex (assembly GCF_030123325.1). NCBI lineage: Bacteria > Bacillati > Bacillota > Bacilli > Caryophanales > Bacillaceae > Peribacillus > Peribacillus simplex. Next base: position 5,285,231 of record NZ_CP126106.1, read on the forward strand.
CAAGGTAATGCGCGGAAAGGTCAAAAGCTTTCCGTTCAAGCAACCGAAGATTGAAATCGCTATTCCGATTGATATCAATTTCCCGCCCAATTCACCAAAGAGGAGCGTTGCCGCAACATTCGCTGCATTCGTACCATGAGCTATGACTCCCTCCGCCCCCAATACATGAAGCATGGCAAGGTTCACAGCCAAGTAAGCGACCATGACCACGACTAATCCCGTTATGATTGCACGCGGCAATGTTTTCTGCGGGTTTTTCATTTCCCCAGCCATGAAGCCGACATTCATCCAGCCATCATACGCCCAGAGCGTAGCCAAAATCGCACCGGCCATACTGATTTTCATTGAACTTTCACTATCGATATTGAATACAGGCATATCACCTTGTGCGATACCGAACACCGCTATGAAAATGATGGGGATCAGTTTAGCAACGGTCGATAAAGTTTGTATGATACCGCCGTATTTTGTCCCCAGAAGATTCATGCCCGCTATAAATACGATCGTAAAAATCCCTATCGCCAAAGTGTAGCCAGAAGCGATATTAAATATTCCGGCGACTAATAACCCGAAGTATAAACTGAGTGCGCCCATGACTGCAGGTCCATATACCAATGTCTGAACCCAGCCGCATAGGAATCCCCATGCTTTTCCGTACACTTCTTCCATATAAACATATAAGCCTCCCGTTTTAGGGATCCGTGTACTCACTTCCGCAATCGTCAACCCGCTTGCAAGGGTGATCAAGCCGCCTATCAGCCAAGCTAATAAGGCCATGGTTGAATTACCGCTTAACTCAAGCACGTCACCAGGTCTCATGAAAATACCAGAACCGATAACTGTACCAACTACAATTGATGTTCCAACCCAAAAGCCAATCGTTTTCTTCAATTGGTCATTTCTCATGATGTCCTCCCCAGGTGTACACATGTACTTTATTTATACTAAAATTATATCATATAAATTATATGAGAATAGTTTATGAAATCATTTGAATATTACAAAAAATACCCAAACACGTTGGTATCACTACGCTCAGGGAGCTTTTTTGCTTTTATATTTTTTTTACTAATTATATTTGAAACTGCACTAAAAACCGAATATTTTTTTATTATCAAAAGAATTTCCGATAATTAACTCGATAATTACGAATTAAAAACACCAAAACTAAATTAACGTTCGTAATTAATTTCCTGGGATTCCGGCTTTTTTTTTAGCCAAAAAAAAGCCACCCCGAATCAACGGGGTGGTTCCTCTCCTATTTCACGCTTCATTTCGTATTACCAAATAATGAATAGCAGCACAACCGCCAAGACGATCCGGTAAATGGCAAATGGAGTCAATTTCACTTTATTGATTAAAATCAAGAAAAAGCGGATACAGAATAACGCAAAGATAAATGCACTGATGAAACCTGCGATAAAGAATGGCAGAACTTCAGGCGTGAAGAATTCCCAGTATTTCACGATTTTCAACAGACTGGCACCAGCCATGATCGGCACTGCCATGATGAACGTGAAATCGGAAGCAGCGCGATAGCTCATTCCTAAAAGAACTCCTCCGGAAATGGTTGAACCTGAACGCGAGAATCCCGGCCACAGTGACAAACATTGAATTAACCCTACACCGAAAGCTTGTTTATAAGTGATTTGGTCAACCGTTTCTGCTGTCAGCTTTGGACGGAATTTATCCGCAGCAATCATCAAAAACGCACCAAGGAACAATCCGACGATAACCGTCTTCATCGTAAATAAATGTTCGTCAATGTAATCTTCGAATAATAGACCTAAAACGCCTGCCGGCAGCAATCCGACAAAGATCTGCAATAGGTTAAGCTTCGGGCCGCTCGCAACGGATGTGCCCTTCAGCTTCCTTAAACCAAGCAAGTCCATGAACCGTCCCCAGAAGAGCACGACAACGGCGAGTATCGAACCAAGCTGGATGACCACCTTAAAGGCATTGGCCACTTCACTCCCGAAAAGCTCAGTTGATTTCAGCCATAAATCATCAACGATGATCATATGCCCTGTAGACGATACAGGAGCAAATTCAGTTAATCCTTCTACAAGACCAAGGATAACCGCAACAAAAATTTCCCACATATTCATTTTATTCACCTCATATTTCGAACACCTATTTATGGAAATACCATATGTATTTTACTCGTTGTTTAAAATATTGTCTATTAAACATTGCTGAAACAATTCAGTGATACGTGTATGATAGGGTTCAAGATAAAGTTTAAAGGGGATGTGATGATTTTGCAAAACATACTTATTTTCGCCCATAGGGGGTCCAAGGGGACGCATCCTGAAAATACCATGGCCGCATTTCAAAAGGCGGCAGAAAACGGGGCCGATGGGATCGAGTTCGATGTCCATCTCAGTTCTGATGGGGAATTGGTCATCATCCATGACGAAACACTTGATCGAACGACCACCCTTACCGGTTATGTAAAAGAGCATTCGGCACAAAGGCTGAAAACGGCTGATGCCGGGAGCAAGTTTTCCAAGGAATTCCTTGGGGAGCGGATTCCTTTTTTAATGGACGTTTTCGACTGGGCTAAGGGAAATGCTTTATGGATGAATATCGAAATCAAAACGGATAAACTCGCTTACGAAGGAATCGAACAGAAGATCATTGATTTAATTCGTCAATATCAAATGGAAAAGCGGGTGATCCTCTCTTCCTTCAACCATCAATCCATTGAAAAAGTGAAGATGCTTGCCCCAGACCTTGAACGTGCATTATTGTTCGAGGGGCTTCCTGAAAACTATGAAGAGATTTTACGTGATAAAAAAGAAGCGGGTTTTCATCCGGATAAAAACAGCCTGACCCCGGAAGTTAATGAAAAAGCGAAAAAACTTGGATATAAAATCCGGCCTTGGGTCGCCAATGATGAAGCCGACATCGTCAAGCTGGCAGAGTTGGGAGTCGACGTCATCATGACCGATTACCCTGAAAAGGCAATCAAGATTTTAAAGGCATGGCAGTCACATGCCTGAACAATGCGAAAGAGAAGGAGCGATGCTCCTTCTCTTTCAAATCCATATTTATTCAATTAATTAACGAGAAAAGTTTGAACCGCCTAATTGTTGTTCAGCCATTTGAACCAAACGTTTTGTGATTTCCCCACCAACAGATCCGTTAGCGCGAGAAGTAGTGTCAGCACCTAGGTTTACACCAAATTCACTAGCGATTTCATTCTTCATTTGTTGTAGGGCTTGTTCTGCACCAGATACTAAAAGTTGATTGCTGTTATTGTTGTTTGCCATGTGTTTTCACCTCCTACTAATATTAATTAGCATTTTAAGCTTAAATTATTATTGCCAATTTATTGAATTTTTTTGTTTAGGATCCTCTCAATCCTAAGCTCTTTATCATGAATTTCTTTTTATGCTCATAAACTGTTAGGAAACTTTCAGTAGGAGGGAAAAGAATTGCAAATACATGTGGTTAGGCCAGGCCAGACGTTATATGGCATCGCCCAGACATACAGCGTAACCGTTGACAGGCTCGTCGAATCAAATAAGATCCCTAACCCAAATAATCTTGTTTCGGGGCAGGCCCTTGTCATTCCAATCGTCGGCAGTTATTATTTCGTTCAACCGGGTGATAGTTTATATTCGATATCTCAAAGAGTTGATGTCCCTGTTCAAGAATTGGCAAGAATAAATGGCATTTCCGAAAATCAAATCCTATCCGTTGGATACCGGCTCTATATTCCGGCACGAAAGAAAAGGACCGCCGAATTCAACGGTTATGTCGAGCCGCGGGGTACATCGGTTGCACCGGCCCTTGAAACGGCCGCCAGGGAAGCTGGGCCCTATTTAACCTATTTAGCCCCTTTCAGCTTCCAGGCGCTTCGTGACGGTTCCTTAAAAGAGCCTTTGCTCAATGAATTCCCTGCCATCGCCAGAGAAAATAAAAATGTCCTGATGATGGTCATCACAAATCAGGAAAATGATCAATTCAGCGATGAGCTTGGGCGAATCATTTTAACGAATACTTCCGTTCAGAATAAGTTCCTGAACAATATCGTTACAACGGCAAAGAAATATGGATTCCGGGATATTCACTTTGACTTTGAATTTTTAAGGCCAGCCGATAAAGAAGCGTATAATCAATTTCTCCGAAAAGCCAAGGAACGATTCAAGAAAGAAGGATGGTTCATTTCCACGGCACTTGCCCCTAAAACAAGTGCAGAGCAAAAAGGCCGTTGGTATGAGGCACATGACTATAAAGCACATGGTGAAATCGTCGACTTCGTTATCATCATGACTTATGAATGGGGATATAGCGGAGGACCGGCAATGGCTGTGTCACCTATCGGACCTGTTCGGGAAGTTCTCGAATATGCCGTCACCGATATTCCCTCCAACAAGATCCTGATGGGGCAGAATCTATATGGCTATGATTGGACCCTGCCTTTTGTACAGGGATCCACTGCCAGGGCCGTGAGTCCGCAGCAGGCCATCCAGATTGCGGCGGCCAATAATGTGGCCATCGAGTATGATGAAACCGCCCAGGCCCCGCACTTCAACTATACTGTAGAGGATAGGCAGCATGAAGTGTGGTTTGAAGATGCCAGATCCATTCAGGCAAAATTCGATTTAATCAAAGAACTGAACCTGAGGGGAATGAGTTATTGGAAGCTCGGCTTAGCCTTCCCTCAAAACTGGCTGCTCATCAGCGATAACTTTAACGTACGGAGAAGGGTCTAAAAAAAGATGAAGGAATACCGAAACGCAAACGGGCATATAATCAATCATCGAGCATGAAGTCCAGTTCAGGATACGTGACTCAACCATAAAAGCCTTCCGACATCATCTGGAAGGCTTTTATCATTTACCCTAAAATTTCCAATTTCCATCATTCAAAGTTTGTCTGGCCGCACCCTTATGAGCCAAGCCTTTTTTGACCATACTAAAAGGAACAGCTTAAGGGATGTGAAAAACATGATTCGAATCGGTCCATACACCAGCATCGTTCCCAGATTTCCGCGTTTCATCAGATTGCTTTCCACCATCGCATTATTTTTACTTTCATTCGGGGTCTTGATACACTTTGTGGAGCCAGAGAGATTCCCTACGTTACTTGATGGCATCTGGTGGGCAATCGTGACTATGTCAACGGTGGGTTACGGAGATTTCACTCCCGTGACAAGTCTTGGAAAAGTCATTGGAATTGTCCTCATTTTGTCGGGCGCCGGCCTGATTACCTCTTATTTTGCGTACATTGCAAAGATTTCCATTTCCAATGAACAGCAATTTCTATCAGGAAAGAAAGTATTCGGCGGCGGCGGTCATATTATCATTGTGGGTTGGAATGGCCGTTCCCAGAGAATCATCGAGAACATTCATGATCGTAAACATCATCAATCCATTGTCCTTATAGATGATACACTGCAAAAGCACCCGCTTCCAAGAACGAATATCCACTTTATCCAAGGAAAAGCTACATTGGATTCCGTTTTGCAGAAGGCAAATGTAAAACAAGCCATACGCGTCCTGATCACGGCTGACCTTAAGCAAGACGAGCTGCAAACGGATATGTTCTCGATATTAACATTACTGGCAGTCAAAGGGCTGAATCCTCATGTATATTGTCTTGTGGAAATATTAACGCAGGAACAAAAGGAAAATGCTTTACGGGCAGGGGCGGACGGTATCGTGGAAACGAATAAATTTGCGAGTGAATATATGCAGGATTGCTTATCGAAGGGGATCCTTGCGGAAGCCGAAGAGCAAAGTGAACGGGATGGATTGAACATCAAGCAGCTGACCATCCAGGATGACTGGGTTGAATTGACGTTTAAACAGTTGAAAGTTAAGCTATTCGATCAAGACATTTTATTGGTCGGCATCATTTCAGGAGGCAAGAAATTAATCAAGCCCCCTGGAGATGTAATCATACATCGTGATGACACCTTGCTCATCATTGAAGATTAATGTAATAAAAGCTTTTCCAAATCACGGACAAGCGCTTTTCCTAATGAGATATAGTTTTCCGGAAATTCGGCATCCGGATCTTCAGGCTCGGCAAACTGATTGAAGGAAGCGGAGAGGTTTCCGATATTTCCTTCATCATCCATCCCGTCCTCATACTTATGAGATAACAAAAACGGTTGTAATAGTTCGACCATTACCCCATCCTTATCGAGTGAACCATCAACAGCCTTGAAAGGGACTCGCAAGAATTGGTAGCCATCACTGTCATCAATCTTATAATCAAAAGACCCGTGGTCATAATCCCATCCCCCGCCTATCACATATCCTTCCGGCTTTAACTTCGTCTCCAGATCGAACAAACCGAATGTTTTCCCTTCCAACTGAGAAGAAATTTTAATCATTGTATAAAACCTCTTTCGCTAATTTTCTATTAGCTTAACCAAAGTGCCTTAAAAAAAACCCGGAATGCCTCTATTGTTCCCTCGATTGGCGTAAGGTCGGCTTCCAAGCCATGCTTTTGTGAAGTTTCCCTCTCTTCGTCGCTTCCTTGATGGCACTGCTTTAGCTTTCAACAAAAAAAGGCATCAAGCAGGATGTTATTCCGGCTTGATGCCTTTTATATTATAAGCGCTGTTCGAGCTCCGCTTTTTTCTTTTCATAACCCGGCTTTCCTAAAAGGGCAAACATGTTCACCTTATAGGCTTCCACTCCAGGCTGATCAAATGGATTTACACCCAGTAAGTATCCGCTCATTGCACAAGCTTTCTCGAAGAAATATACAAGGTAGCCAAAAGTATAAGCATCGAGCTGGGGAACCGTTACGATCAGGTTGGGAACGCCACCGTCCGTATGGGCTAACAGCGTACCCTCAAATGCTTTATCATTCACGAATTGCACCGTTTTGCCTGATAGGTAATTCAGGCCATCCAAGTCATTGGCCGCTTCTTCAATCAAGATTTCATGACGGGCCTTTTCCACTTTGATGACTGTTTCAAAAAGATCACGCCGTCCTTCCTGAACATACTGCCCCAATGAATGCAGGTCAGTCGAGAAGTTAGCCGATGAAGGGAATATCCCTTTTTGATCCTTTCCTTCACTTTCCCCAAATAATTGTTTCCACCACTCAGAGAAATATTGAAGTCCAGGCTCATAGTTTATCAGCATTTCAATCGTTTTCCCTTTATTGTATAGGATATTCCGAACTGCAGCATATTGGTATGCCTGATTCTCGCCTAACTCGGAAGAGCTGAAGTCCACCCTGGCGCGCTCGGCTCCCTCCATGATTTGATCGATATCCGCCCCGCTGACCGCAATCGGAAGCAGCCCTACAGCCGTTAAGACCGAGTAACGTCCGCCAACATCATCAGGAATGACGAAGGTTTGGAAGCCTTCCTCCGTCGCTACCGTTTTTAATGCACCCTTCTCTTTATCAGTGGTGGCATAAATGCGGCCCTTAGCTTCTTCAACGCCGTATTTTTGTTCCAACAGCTTCCGGAAAATCCTGAAAGCCAGCGCAGGCTCCGTGGTCGTACCGGATTTAGAGATGACATTGATCGAGAAATCCCTATTTTCCAACAGGTCCATCAAGTCCTGCATATATGTAGAGCTTATATTATTACCCACAAATAAAATTTGCGGTGCATTTCTTTTATCCGAAGGTAAAATGTTATAAAAACTATGTTGAAGCATCTCAACTGCTGCCCGCGCTCCCAGATATGATCCACCAATTCCGATAACCAGCAGCACTTCTGAATCTTCTTTTATTTTGGCTGCCGCTTTTTTGATTCTTGAGAACTCTTCTTTATCATAATTGGCGGGTAAATCAAGCCAGCCAAGATATTCATTGCCTGCCCCTGTCTGCTCATGCAGGGAATGGTGTGCCACTTTTACAGCATCCTGTAAATAGGTAATTTCATGCTCCCCGAAAAACGGCAGGGCTTTTGAATAATCGAAACGAATATGGGCCATTCAAATTCCTCCTTGAATTCTTAGTTTCCCTTTCACTTTATCTGATGTAATTCTCATAATCAAGAAATCGATCAAGTAAATAATGAATTATGCATATAAAGTAATCTCCCACCTGACAAGGCGGGAGAAAGGATCATATCACTTGTTTATAATGATGCCCGTAAAATGGCAAGGACATCTTCACGGTTCAGGACTTTGAATCTTCCAAATTCCCCTCTGCTCATCGCTTTATCAGCCATGACTTCCAATTGTGAGTCATCGATGCCATAATCCGAAAGATTGGTCGGCGCCCCTAAGCTGCTCCAAAATGACCTAAGTCTTTCAATGCCTTCAAGGGCCGCTTCCTCATCTGTCTTACCTTCAGGATCTACATGGAATACACGGACTGCCACTTGTTTAAAGCGTGCGACATTTTCATGCAGCACATGCTTCATCCAATTTGGGAATAAGATGGCCAATCCGCCTGCATGCGGGATGTCATAAACAGCTGAAACGGCATGTTCAATGTTATGCGTTGCCCAATCACCGCTGTAACCGACCCCAAGCGACCCATTCAAGGCCAGGTTTCCGGCATACAGGATAGTAGCCCGGTGCTCATAATTCTCCAGGTCTTCCAATAGTTTAGGTGCCGTTTCAATCACCGTCGATAACAGCGATTCACAAAAACGGTCCTGAAGCGGCGCATGCGTTTCCGGATGGAAATAAGTTTCGAACACATGTGACATCATATCGACCATTCCGTATACCGTTTGGTCTTTCGGTACTGAAAAGGTATTTTCAGGATCCAAAATGGAGAATTGCGGAAATACCAATGGACTTCCCCATCCATATTTCTCTTTCGTTTCCCAGTTTGTTATGACAGATCCGGAATTCGCCTCAGAGCCGGTTGCAGCTAAAGTCAGCACCGTTCCGAATGGAAGCGCCTCTTCGACTGGTGCCTTCTTAATGACAAGATCCCATGGATCCCCCTCATATTTAGCACCCGCAACGATGGCCTTTGTAGCGTCGATGACGCTTCCTCCCCCAACAGCAAGGACAAAGTCGATACCATGCTCTTTACAAAGATCAACACCTTTCCGGACTGTCGAGATGCGTGGATTCGGTTCAACTCCGGAAAGTTCGTGCACCTCTGCATCGACCACTTTCAAGGTATTGACCACTTTTTCATATAAGCCATTTTTCTTTATGCTTCCTCCACCATATACAAGTAAAACTTTATCACCATACGCAGGAATTTCAGTTTTTAGGCTTTCAAGCTGACCTTTCCCGAAAATGACTTTAGTAGGATTTTTATATGTGAAATTCTCCAATGGTATCTCTCCTTTAATGCCACATTGACTCCGTTTTTGAATGATCGACAGAGCCAAGTGCTAGTTTTTCTTTTATTCATTATGACCAATGTTCCATTTAAATACAAAATATCCGCCCGGAACTTTTGAGTGGATGTATATTTACATGATGAAAAAGCATGATAAGTAAAGAACTGATTTTTTCAAAAAGGAGGCTGTACAATGAGTGGAATACAAAGAACTGCACTTGTTCTTACAATAATTGGGGCAATCAACTGGGGATTAATAGGATTTTTCCAATTTGACTTGGTCGCTTCGATTTTCGGAGGGCAAGATGCTGGAATGGCCCGTATCGTTTATGGATTGGTTGGAATTGCCGGTCTCATTAATCTTGGTCTTCTCTTTAAACCAAGCCCTGAAATTTCCAGAGAGCCTGAAACTAAACCGACTCGTTGATGTCATCGACATTGTTTATGCTTTATAAAATAAAGCCGGACCATGGATAAACACATGACCCGGCTTTATTTCATTCATATGCCCAACTGCCGTCCATGAAATGGACAAAAAAAACCGGCTGATCGAAGATCTGCCGGTTCCCAAAATTATTTTTTGATTAAGTCTTCGCGTTGAGATTGTTCGATCCACTCTTGAAGTTTGTCTTTCAATGTGTTGAAACCTTCAGTAGATTCGATGTGAGATGTCGCTTTAACAGAAGCTTGGCGTTTTTTCGGAGCTTTTTTCGGAGCTTCAGTACGCTCAGGAGCTTCTTCTGTAGCGCGGATCGATAAGCCGATTTTTCCAGCAGCTGAATCGATGGAAAGCACTTTAACTTTCACTTCATCGCCCACTTTTAAATGTTCGTTGATATCTTTAACGAATCCGTGAGTAATTTCAGAAATATGAACTAAACCTTGAGTTGAATCATCTAGAGCAACAAATGCACCGTATGGTTGAATACCAGTTACTTTACCAGCAACTACCGCACCAATTTCGAATTTTTCAGACATGGTAACACTCCTATTTTATATATATTTTTTCGTCTTTTCACGCAATAAAAAATTATATCACATAATTGGAAAATAATCAAAGTTAAGTATACCATACTTTTTGGGATTTTACTCATTAAAAATGTTTGTTTTTTGGAAATAATAAATATTATAAGTTCTTTATTTATAACTTATCCTAAAAATTTGCAAATAACCTCTATTCCCCTTAAAATATTCACTCATTTTTCTAAAGATTGCAATAGTGTAACACTATCCAATTCCCTATAATCATAGTAAGATGAGAAAATGTTTTACAAAAAGTAATATACAGCTAGATATTCTTTACATCTAAAGGAGTTTTTCCATCATGTCAAAACAAGATCAATGGACTTCAAAACTTGGGTTCATCCTGGCAGCCGCGGGATCCGCTATTGGATTGGGCGCCATCTGGAAGCTCCCATATATGACTGGGGCAAATGGTGGAGGGGTCTTTTTCCTTCTCTTCATTTTATTCACAGTACTTATCGGTGCGCCGATATTAATAGCGGAATTCACGATTGGCCGCAATGCCCAGAAAGATGCCATTAGCGCATATAAATATATTGCCCCTGGAAAGCCTTGGGCGTTGATTGGATATGGCGGTGTCGTCGCTTCAATCATTCTTCTTTCCTTTTTCAGTGTTGTTGGAGGCTGGATCATCTCCTATTTAGCAAGAAGCTTTACAGGTTCTCTCTCAAACTTGACGCAAGAAGAATATGGTAACTTCTTCAATACGATAATCAGTGATCCATATGAAACGGTTATCGCTCAGTTATTATTCATGGTCTTTACCATTTGGGTCGTGCAAGGCGGCGTTTCCAAGGGAATCGAAAAGGCTAATAAATATATGATGCCTTCCTTGTTCATACTTTTCATCATTCTCCTTATCCGTTCCTTGACTCTGGATGGAGCGATGGAAGGTGTTAAATTCTTCTTGAAGCCGGACTTTTCCGCAATGACAGGGGAAACGATCCTATTGGCACTTGGCCAATCCTTCTTTGCACTAAGTGTCGGTGTTTCCGTGATGGTAACCTACGCATCCTATTTAAGTAAAAAAGAAGATATTACAAAATCGGCCTTTTCGGTAGTCGGGCTGAATATCTTCATCTCCTTGCTGGCAGGTTTGGTCATCTTCCCGGCTGTTTTCGCACTGGGTTTCAGCCCTTCAAGCGGGCCTGGACTGGTTTTTGTCGTGTTGCCTGCCGTATTCAATGAAATGGCGCTTGGCGGGATCTTCATGTTCATTTTCTTCATATTATTATTATTTGCCACCCTTACGACGGCATTCTCCATTCTCGAAATCACCGTTGCAGCCATGATCAAGGGTGATGCTGCAAAGCGGAAGAAGGCTTCTTGGATAGCTGGTATCACCGTTTTCCTGATAGGGATTCCTAGCGCATTATCATTTGGGGTGCTTTCGGATGTGAAGATTTTCAATTTATCCATATTCGATTTCGCCGATTATCTGACAAGCAATATCGCGCTGCCAGTCGGTGCCTTGTTCATATCCCTTTTCATCGGTTATCAAATGAAAAGGATCGAGGTACAAAAGGAGTTCGAATCCGGCGCAGATTCCGGCCGATCACTTTTTAAACTTTGGTATTTCCTGATTCGCTACATCGTGCCGATCATGATCATACTCGTATTCCTTAAGTCCACTAATCTCATTTAACATCCTACGTGCCGTTTCGATATTTCTCGATACGGCATTTTTTTCACAAAACCTACATATTCCGTGACTTACCTCAAGTAATAATATGGTAAAATAATGACATAAAGAAAATATATTTCCTGAAAAAGGAGTGTCTGACTATGTCAAATATCGCGAAGAATATCCGTCAATACCGAGAGAATCATAACCTCACTCAACAGGAACTGGCTTTGAAATTACGAATCGGTACGAAGAAGATAGAAAAGTATGAATCGGGTGAATCGGTTCCTGATACACAAACCATCCTACGGCTTTCCACCGTTCTTGACATTCCCGCTTCAGAATTCCTGAAGGACGCCCAAACTGGGAACGCTGCAGATATCGACGAGGACATAAAAAAACTGATTGAAGAAATCGGAACAAAAAAAGCGGAGCTCATTCTAAGAACAGCCAAGGACTTTAGCGAAGACCAAATTCTGAATGTTATGCATACTTTATATAATACACAAGCTTAATTCAAAAAAAGGTCGTAGTATGTGTATTTTTTTTCAGGGTACTGGATATACTATGATTAACACTTTCTATGTTAATCCATTAGATTAACTCTTTTTTCTAATTCCCCCTATGGAAAGGGATCCGGCTGCTTGGAACGGCCGGATCCCTATTTTTTTGCTTTTATTTGCAATGGTTCTTCATGAAACGTTCCATCCTTCTAAGCGCTTCTTGAAGCTGCTCCATGGAGGATGCATAGGAACAGCGGATATGACCTTCACCGCTTTCCCCAAACACATCACCCGGCACAACGGCTACAAGTTCTTCCGTCAGAAGTTTTTCAGCAAATTCCATTGAAGTCATCCCCGTTTTCTCGATTGAAGGGAATGCATAAAAAGCCCCGCCAGGATTATGGCAATCCAGTCCAATCTCGTTAAATGATTTCACGATATAATTTCGCCTTCTCCGATAACTGCGACGCATTTCCTCCACATCCTGCATTCCGTGCTTTAAAGCTTCCAATGCAGCATGCTGCGCAACGGTCGGCGCACACATCATCGCATATTGATGAAGCTTAAGCATCGCCTCGGAAATTTCCTTAGGTGCACAAACGAACCCAAGACGCCAGCCAGTCATCGCAAACCCTTTCGAAAACCCATTGATGACGATTGTCCGCTCAAGCATGCCGTCAATGGCAGCAAAAGAAGTGAATGTCTCATCATAAGCAAGTTCTGCATAGATTTCATCGGAAATCACCAGTAAGTCATGCTTTTTAACGATGTCAGCAAGCATCACTAATTCTTCCTGCCCAAGTTGGGTTCCCGTCGGGTTATTCGGTGAACAGATTAAAACGGCCTTCGTTTTAGGCGTGATCGCCGCCTCGAGTTGTTGGGGAGTCAACTTAAAGTCATCTTCCTTGGATGTTTGGACCGTGACCGGTATTCCCCCTGCCATGGTCACAAGCGGTGCATAGGCGACGAAACAAGGTTCGACGACAATGACTTCTTCACCCGGATTCAAGATGGTCCTCAGGGCAATATCGAGGGCTTGGCTCGCTCCGACCGTGACAATGATTTGATCCTCCGGTCTATACGAAACATGGAACTGCTTCTCCATATACCCGCTGATTTCCGACCTTAATTCATATAATCCAGCATTGGCGGTATAAGAGGTATACCCTTCCTCCAAGGAGTTGATCGCCGCTTCCCTCACTGCCCAAGATGTAACGAAATCCGGTTCACCCACACCAAGGGAGACGACCCCTTCCAAATTGGCTGCCAAGTCGAAAAAGCGGCGGATGCCTGATGGTTTAAGCTCTGAAATCGTTTTTGAAACATAACTCGTTTTAATCATGGTGACACCACTATCCTTTTATCTTCTTCAGTTTGTTCGAAAATTGTGCCATCATGCTTGTATTTTTTCATAATGAAGTGAGTCGTCGTAGAAATGACGGAATCCAGTGTCGAAAGTTTCTCCGAAACAAAGCTTGCCACTTCGTTCATCGAACGTCCTTCGACAATGACCGAAAGATCATAAGCCCCAGACATTAAATAAACGGACTGGACTTCTTTGAATTTGTAAATCCTTTTTGCGACCTCATCGAAACCGACGCCGCGTTTTGGAGTGACTTTTACATCGATCATCGCTGTGACACCGTGGTATTCATCCACTTTAGCCCAGTTAATGACTGTTAAATAACGGACTATGACCCGCATATCTTCTAATTTCTTCAATGTAATTTCAATGTCCGATTCTGATTGATCGGTCATTTTAGCCAAATCCTTCATATCAATCCGGCTGTTATTTTCAATGATTCTCAAGACTTCCAATTCCTCTTCATTCAAGTGCATTGGAAAACCCCCCTTTTGGAATTCACTAATTTAGATGTGATGGTTTGGCTGGCAGATAGTCTCACGAATTACCTTATTAGACTTTATTTAAAAACCTATATGACAATATAATTTAATAAGTCCTATTCTGTCAGGATAAACTTACACTATTATATCAAAATTGGTTGGTGACCTGTTATAGTAATTGTCTTTTTTCATCGTTATTATTACAATTACTGTTATGCAACAGTATTAAAGGACCTTTTTTGGGATTTTAAGGGAAGCACGGTTATTGACCAATAACGGAGGAGGAGCTTATATGGAGAGTCATACAATCAAAGGCGTCGAACGGGTGGGTAATATGGATATCTATTTCGAATATGACCGAATCGATGATTCCCTCCCCACCCTTGTCCTGCTTCATGGATTTTTGTCGTCGAGCTTCAGTTTCCGTAAATTAGTGCCCTATTTAATCAAGGAATACAATGTGATTTCCATAGACCTCCCGCCATTCGGGCAAAGCGGAAAAGATTATCGATATACATATTCATTCCGGAACATCGCTAAGTCCGTCGTTATGTTCTTAGAGGGAAAAGACATCAGGAAATTCAGCATCATCGGCCATTCCATGGGCGGACAGATTTCCCTGCAGCTCATCAAATCATATCCTGATCTTGTCGAACATGCCATTCTTCTTGCCGGTTCAGGCTATCAGCCAGGCTATTCGGAGAAAATGAAGATGGTCAGTTACCTGCCTTTCTTTTCTTTCGGTATAAAACGGTATCTACAAAAATCAGGTATCGAAAAGAACTTGAAAAATGTCGTCCATGACCCGGCCATGATCGACGATGAAATGCGGCAGGGATATCTAGGGCCATTCATAAAGAAGCATGATATTTTCCGGGCATTGGGTAGGATGCTTCGAGATAAGGAAGTCGATTTGTTGAAGGAGGACCTTAGTGATATTCATACACCATGCCTGCTTATTTGGGGAAGGCATGATCGAGTGGTGCCATTGAATATTGGCCAAAGGCTCCATGAAGACCTGCCTAATTCCAAGCTTGTTGTACTTGAGGATACCGGGCACCTTCTTCCAGAGGAGAAGCCGGAAGAAGTGTATCAATTAATTAAAGGATTTATTGGAGTGGCCACCCCAACGTAATTCACGAGTAAAAGCACAAACTCACGAGTAAAAGCCCATTTCACGAGTAAATCGCCCAAATTCACGAGTAAACCGCACAATCTCACGAGTAAATCGCACAATCTCACCAGTAAACCGCCAAAACTCACGAGTAAACGGCACAAACTATGAGTTAGCTGCACAAACTATGAGTATAGAGCAAAAAACAACGTAAAAAAGGTGCCCCTGATTTCTGGGTACACCCTTTTTCACCTTAGATCGAACAGCTTGCATCATTTTTTATGATGAGCAGCTTTTTTGCAACTTCCAGGCACTTTTCCATCTGAACGGATTCATCGAACGAGAACTCGTAAATGGATTTTATTTTTTCCGCCAGTACCTTTGGATCATCTATATCTCGGATCGCTACGACCGTATCTGCAATTTCGGGCTCATAAAGATCCCATCCTATTTTGAATGGGTCCCAATCTTGTAAAACGGCAACCAACGCTAAATTCATTTGCTGTGTATCCATTTAATCATCACCTGCTCAATATTTTCAAAGAACATGATTTCATAGTATCATAACAACAGGCTTTTCGCGAAATGACAAATTTTATTCGGTGGTGGATATTTTGAACAAGTCAATATTCGAAGAACAAATAAACAGGGAAAATTCAGGGTCTGCAAAATGGGATAAAAACTCGCTCACATCATTGTACGGGCGCGAAGATGTCCTCCCGATGTGGGTTGCCGATATGGACTTCCCATCTCCTGAGGGCATTCAAAAGGCATTGATGGAACGTTTGAACCATCCAATTTTCGGCTATACGGTCCCTTCTGAAACGGTTTTTACCGAAATTCAAAGTTGGCTTAAAGACCGGCACTCCTGGCAAATCGATAAAGAGTGGGTCTCATTTAGCTCTGGGGTCGTTTCTGCAATCGGTACAACGATCCAAGCATTCACGAACCCGGGCGATAAAATATTGTTACAATCTCCAGTCTATACCCCATTTTTTGATATGATCAAAAATAATGACCGGGTAGTGGTCAATAGTCCCCTTATCATGGAAGAGGACCGCTTCGAGATTGATTTCACTGATTTTGAGGACAAGCTGAAAAGCGGAGTGAAACTATTCCTTTTTTGCAGTCCGCATAACCCTGGCGGACGCGTTTGGACAAAGGACGAACTGTTACGAATCGGGGAGTTATGTGAAAAATATAATGTAGTCATCGTCAGTGATGAGATACACGCCGACTTATTCCATAAATCATCAAGGCATTATCCGATCGGCTCGCTTTCAAAAAATTTAGCGGACATAACCGTTACATTGATGGCGCCAAGCAAAACATTCAATATTGCCGGCCTTCAGGCTTCATTCCTGATCGCCAGTAATGGAAAATTGCAGAAGCAACTGCAAAAGGCGCAAACGAAACTGGCCTTCCATGGTCTTAACATCTTTGCCTTAACAGCAATGGAAGCCGCGTATCGAGAGGGCCTGGAATGGCTTGAAGACATGATTGGCTACATTGAGGAAAATATAAAAGTGGCAGAGGAATTCATTGCTGCTGAAATTCCTTCACTGCATGTCATGCATCCGGAAGCCTCTTACCTTTTATGGATTGACTGCCGTGACCTTGGATTGACCGACAAGGAAATTAAGGATCGACTTATCCATCAAGGGAAGCTCGCATTGGAGCCTGGTTCTAAATACGGACCTGGCGGAGAAGGTTTCGTCCGAATGAACCTCGGCTGTTCACGCAGCGTCCTGATGGATGGGCTAAACCGTTTGAAATTGGCGTTTTCATGAATAAAAAGAAGAACCAGGCCTAGAATCCTGGTTCTTCTTTTTCAATCTTTTTCTTCATCGACATAAGGATCATGCTCATATCGTGGCAAATCCCCAAACGAGGTTTGAATATTTTCTTCAAAAAGTTCTTCCTTCAATTCTTGATATTGGGAATTCGGATATACCGTTATCTCTTTACCGTATAAATCGACACCAACGAAATTTTCATAATCTTCGACATATCCGATATTTTCTTCGGACTCGACATACATATCTTCGTAATCGTTTGGCGGATTTGCAAAATCGGATGGCGATTCAGATGTTCCATAACTGGCAACATCCTGCCAAGAATCCTCCGCATCGTATGCAACCGATTCGTGACGGTCATCATAATCAAACTTTCCAAATGGGGGGCCCAGCACTTCCTCTTCCACCGGCCGATTGTCCGAAGTTTCCTGTGATGGGGTGTGCTCGACACAATAAGTCGTGGTAGGGATGGCTTTCAAACGTTCAAGAGGTATTTCCTTTGAACAAACCTCACACTTTCCATACTCACCTGCCTCGATGGCGGAAAGAGCTCGTTCAATATCCCTTATTTCATCGCGATCATGCTCGGAAAGGGCCAAATCCTTTTCCCGTTCATATAACTCGGTTCCTTCATCTCCGGGATGATTATCGTAACTCGATAACTCACCTGTCGAATCCTCCAAACTTCTTCTTAAATCGTAGTTGCCTGAATCATTTAATCGCTCTTCCAACTCTTGCTTCGATTGCTGCAATTGCTGTTGAAATTCTTTAAGCTGCTGATTGGATAGCATGTGCAACATCCTTTCAAAATCGTTCTTCCCTCTAGTATTTCTCTCATCCCGCTATTCCATAAAGGTACTTTTTACCTTAGGGATAATTTAATTCAGATAACAGAAGCTAACTTAGAAATATTAACTTCAAGGAGGGCATCCAAATTGTATTTCTATAAAGAAGACTTAATCAATATGATCGTTCCCGATAAGCCTGATCCGAATGCAGCAAAAGTACTTCAGGAAACGCTTGGAGGACAATTTGGTGAAATGCGGACGATGATGCAGTATTCTTTCCAAAGCGCAAACTTCCGCGGCAAGGCTAAACAATATCGCGATTTACTCCGTGGAGTTTTCTTGGAGGAACTTAGCCACATTGAACTTGTCCAATCAACCATCAACCAGCTGCTGAATGGTGCTGGCGGGAATATGCCTGGGGATTCCGCTATCGATGGCGCCCCATTGGATGAAGTCATCAACGGCGGCGCAAACCCCCATCACTTCATCATTGGTGCGAAAGCATCCCTTCCCGTCGATGCTGGCGGCAATCCATGGAATGGATCATGGGTTTATGATCACGGTAACCTTGTGGCTAACCTTTTGAACAATGTCATGCTTGAATCCACGGGGGTCCTGCAAAAGTCCAGGATTTATGAAATGAGTTCCAATAAATCGATGCGCGAAACACTGGCATTTTTGATGGTTCGCGACAATGCCCACCAAAATGCATTTGCCAAGGCATTAGAAACTCTTGGGGTTGACTGGGGGAAAATCTTCCCTGTACCTAATTATGATTTGAACAAATATCCTGAATGCCGCAAATATGTGGATTTAGGCTACCATAATGCCCAATTCAACTTCAGGTTGGACCAAACTCAAATCGGCGAGATTTTCAAAGGGGAGACACCGAGCCGAAATGGCGGAAACCTTGCTGTTACCGATCCGCCAAAAGGATTCCCTGTCCCTGAAATGCCAGATATGCCAAATGAACATAGCCCTGGCTTGAGTGATTTGAACAATTAAAAAAGAAGGCGGACACATTCCGCGTCCGCCTCCTTTTTTAATTATTTATATATTTCTCAAAAACATAGCCAAAATCTTTAACATGGTACTTTTTCCGGCTATCCATCAACCATTCGAAAGCTGCGGAATTTATTTCCTTGAAACTTGCAGCCATTTGGCTTCCATCAGTGCGAACCTGGTTCAAAGTGGAAGAAGCAAGGTTTACGCTTTGCTGGGCATATTGAAGGGCATACTCATTCTCATGGCAAATTTCCGATATTTTCACGAGTGATTTGAATAAGTCTTTTAATTCTTCAATGAATTTCTTATGGACATCAATCGAGAAAGTCTTCGCCCCGATCGAAAATTTAATTTCCGCATCCAAATCCACGGTCCCTGCGGTTTCAAGCGTAGCGTTGGAAATATTATGCTGGCTGTAGCTATATCTTGTAAGTGTACGCTTTTTGCTTATGGCACTTGTGCCGTCCAAATGTATGAACGCTTGATTCGTAAAACAATACTCATCGGTTTTAGATTTGATCAGGAAATAAATTTTTTCCCCATCTTCATGCATGATATAATCATCTGCATCCACCTTGTCATAATCGGCAGGATTAATCACACTTCCAATATCACTAAGACCAAGGGCATCCGCCGCCATTTTCTTGAACATCCCTATTCCCCCTATCAAAATCCAGGTGAATTACACCTTATTATAAGTATTTCTCCAGTATTATCTCGTCTCTGATCGGAATTCCATCAAAACTGTAAAATGGTATTTCGGGCTTGATTTTCCGTGATTCTTCAACGGCATTTTTAACGATTTCCGAAATGACATAACCACGCTTTTGAAAAAACTTCAATGCCTGTAAATTATCGTTCGTTGTAATCGCTTTAATAGTATGGCAATTTTTTTCCTTAGCGATATTTTCCATCACATAAAGCAACGATGAGCCCACACCCTGATTCTCATGCTCACTATTCAAAGAGATGATCTGACAAACATGGTCGGATAATTTGTATGTTCCCAACCCCGCGATTTTTTCATTCTCGTCCATCACCCCAACACCCTCAAGTTCCGCATAATGAAACAAGCCTCTTGAAAAAACCACTTGAGTCGTCTCCCAGTGCTGAATGAAAAAATCCTTAACCGTATCTGCCGCAATCATTCTTTTCGCTATGATTTGCATAACCAATTACGCCCCCAAAATTTCTATCTCTATGTTTATAGTATAAAATGCTTATGCTGATAAGGGAACATTTAATTCTTCACGACCTTCTAACAAAACATAATACCATTCATATTCAGATAATCAATATTAAAGAACGGGGCTCGCGATGCACGGCACTTCCGGGATCAAGAAATGGTATCATCCTTTATTCGCTGGTTCCTTCTGGTGACCTCATCTTCGAATTGCTTGGTTTTCATTTCTTCCTTCTTTGAATATCTGATAATTGCCCTCATCGTCAAAACGGCTGCCACTAAAAAAATGAAGCAAGTTATACCAGCCGAGATATATTCAGTCTTGTCTTCTGGAAAGTAAAGAAACAAGCCCAGTAAAGCATGATTGAGAAAGTCCATCCGAAACATCCTTCCTGATAGGGAATTAAACTGCATTATCCCATTATATCAATTACCAGAACAATCCACTAGTGGGCCTAATCCACTAAAACCTAAAAAAACGAGAGGCAATAAGCCCCCCGCTTCTCTTTTATATTATAAAATGGTGATCCCTTTAATGACTACGTCCACTGCTGGCTTGTCTCCCGCAACTGTCTCCACGTTAGCAATCGTATCAACAATGTCCATGCCTTCGACCACTTGTCCAAAAACAGAGTGTTTATGATCCAGCCATGGTGTGCCTCCTTGTTCCATATAAGCACTGATGATTTCCTCCGGATAACCTGCTTGCTTCATTTGCTCACCCATCCTGCTGTCCACATGCTGGGCTTGTACGACGAAGAATTGGCTGCCGTTTGTTCCCGGACCTGCATTAGCCATGGAAAGAGCTCCGCGCAAATTGAATAATTGCATAGAGAACTCGTCCTCAAATGGAGTGCCCCAGATACTTTCTCCACCCATTCCAGTCCCTGTCGGATCTCCACCTTGAAGCATGAAATCCTTGATGACACGGTGGAAGATGATTCCTTCGTAATAACCGTTTTCAGCATGTGTCAAGAAATTCTCCACTGTCTTTGGAGCCAGTTCAGGGAATAGTTTAATTTTAATATCGCCCATCGTCGTTTGCATGATGACCGCTTTTTCATTTTCCAAAACTTCACTTGTTAATTGTGGAAAGTTTGTCATGGTACATAACCTCTTTCTTTTTAAAAATAAAATGGCATGAAACACCATTTTTCATCTTCATTTGTACACTTTACACGATTTTCATAAAAAAAGCATCTTTACGAAATTGAACAAATTCGCTGTGAAAAATCGTTGTTCTTATGTATCATGAAGGAAGTTAAAAGAAAGGTGGTAGGGAAATGTCAGAACAGGATTTTAAAATCGGCGATAAGGTCACCGCCATATATAAAACTGGAAAATACATCGGGGAAGTCACCGATATCAGACCTGCTGCATATCTTGTTAAAGTGTTGGCTGTCTTGAAGCATCCCATGCAGGGAGATCTTCATAACCCGAAGCAAACGGAAGTGTCCATGTTCCATCAGCGGCGTGCTCTTGCATTCCGGGAGCAAACCAATGTACCAAAGAACATGGTAAGGAACTTTGATGAGGAGATTCCTGAGTATAAGGAATCCTTAAGAGAAGCTGTTGAGAAAATGAAAAGCACTTTAAGCGAAGCCCATACAGAGTGGAATGATAAAAGCTTACAGTTGCTTGAAGATCTAGCGGCAGACTATTTCAAATAAAGCATGATAAAAGCCAAATCAGTAGTATATGATTTGGCTTTTATAACGCTAAATGATTCAATACCTTTGATAAATCAATGCGATCGCCAATTGTCGTCGGTTCATGATTTTTCATATAACTTTTATCTTTCTCTACTAATTTAAAGATATTATATGTCGTAATGGCATCATCCAGCGCCCTGTGATGCTTGCCTGTCCCTTCTTTGCCATAGGCCTGTACAGCTTTCCAAAGTCCGGTTTGGTTTTGATCCCCGAAAAAGCGTTTATACTCCAGGCAAAGATCAATTTGTTTCCCTGAAAAAGGGAAATCCAACCCTGCTTTCTGACAGTTCTGGCGAAGCACCTTCATGTCCATATTTCCCCATGTAACAATCGTCGTCGGGTGCTGCTCATCTATTTTCTTCAATAAAGTAACCAGCTCTTCAAATGAAATCCCCTGGTCCACCTGATCCTGTGCAATGTTCAAGAACTTCTTGCATCTTCCCGTCAAAACTGGAAATTTCATTGGGTTAACAAAAGATGAGAATTGTTCCTGAATGGTCTCATTAATGACGGTGACTAAACCAACCTCAATGATTTCCGGATAAAACCCTACTGGATTGGCTTTTCCTTCCGGCATCGTAAATTCAAAATCAATGAATACATATTGCTGTTGTTCCTCCATTTTTATGACCCCCTTCATATTCTTGACATCAACATATAAACAAAAAATGGTTTTTTCTCATTATAACAGAAGATTTAGAAAGTTATTTTCTTGGAATCGTAATACACCATCCGGATACGGATCCTGACATCATACCTCATTCACCCAAAAATCTTAATTGTCTACCTTATTTGGATCATGATGGATGAACAAACCAAAAGTACCATTTTTTCATCCCTTCAATCCAAGGACATACTAAAAATATATTTGTTAGGAAGTTGAACTATGCGCACGTATCTTGGTTATATCACGATTTTCCCCTTCGTTCCCATATTGATCCTTTTCATTTTCCTTTCTTATCAGGAGTGGTCCTTAACCAATCTCCCTATCATGTACTCGACGAGCGAATTCCCATTGAATCGATAAAACTGGCTCAGAATAGTCACATGAAGGCCGCAAATGGAAAGGTCATCAGTGAAATTTCCACTGGTGAGAAAAACTTGAAGACATCCTACTTTTCCTGGAAAACCTGTTCATCGTTACAAAGGATCAGAAATTTTATGATCATGCAGGCGTTGACATATCCGGCATAAGCAGGGCGCTTCTTATCCATTCACAAAATAAAACAATCGAACAAGGCGGCAGTACCATTACCCAGCAACTCTCCAGGAATGTTTATCTCTCACATGATAGGACGTATAACCGGAAATCATGGAGCTGTATTTGAATGCCATATATTTCAGTAATGGAACTTATGGAATCGAAGCTGCTTCCCAGTATTATTTCAGTAAACCAGACTGGAGAGTTATCCAAGGCGGAACTTGCCTTCCCGGCCGCAATCCCTAATAATCCGGAAAACTATAATCCTCTTAAACATTTCGATGCTACGAAAAAGCGTCAGGAGAGATTACTGAAACAAATGGCGGCCGAAGGTGATTTAAAACAGGACGAGTACGAAATGCTTATCAAAAGTACGATTAAATTAGACTTGTCCACCCCGGTCGACTTATATCACGATTACGTGACGTATGTTCATCAGGAATTGAAAAACCTGGTTGCATCCCACGAGGGTCTCGACAAGTCCCGATGTCGCTATACGTAAGCAGGCGGAAGCCGTGCTGGATGAAAAGGTAAAAAAGCTTTTGAATTCCGGTTTAACCATCCATACCGCCCTCGATACTAAACTGCAAACACAGTCAAAGACTGTAGTTCAATCAAAAATTGGTGTCAATGATATCGAGGGAGCTTTAGTGGTTATACAGCATCATACGCACGAGCTTGTCTCTTTGATTGGGGGAAAGGATTATAAAAAAAATTCTTTCAATCGGGCATACCAAAGCTATAGGCAGCCAGGCTCAGCCATTAATCCACTTCTCGATTATGTTCCCTATTTAGAAGAAACGGATGCCGACATCAATCAGCTCGTTAGCGGAGCAAGCTATTGCCCAAAGAACTATAGCGGCGACAGCTACGGAATGGTCACACTAAGAAATGCCTTCGCTCAATCCTATAACACACCCGCCATTAGGCTTTTTGAAAAGACGGGGATGGAAACGAGTTTCAAGTACTTGGATGCTTTCGACTTTAAAAAGGTAAGCAAAAAAGACCACCATACAAGTTCGTCCATAGGCGGATTCGAATATGGCATGAGTCCCCTTGAACTGACGAATGCCTATACTTCCTTCAATGATGGAAACTATCAGCCATATAGCCATAATAATGAAGGTGCCATCTCGGCACCAATCCCACCAGCCTAAGATAAATTCAGGCTCGGGCTTAACTTATTGACAAAATAAATTAAAGCCACAATATTCGTTGCGATAAAGATCGACCCAAGCCCGATGATGAATTGAACACTGAACAATGAACAGGCACCGCCAATCACATATATGACAGATCCCTTTCTTACACTGTTCAGGGCTTTACCTTCCGAATCCTTGGAAAAGAATAATAAAGACAGCTCCCATATCATATCGGAGATCAACTTCAATGCAGCAAAAACCATGAAGAATAATAGGAGCAATACGATCAGCAGCGCCAGCTTTATGCCGGTTTCAGAAAAGAAATCAAGCATCCCTTGGTAGATTCCCAAATTCCCAAATAAATTGAGCATTTACATTTCCCCATAAACGGCAAAGGAGAGGCTGAATAATAAGATTGAATTGATTGGTAATAGCTAAGTAATGTGTGTTTTTCATGATTTCTCCATCCATGCATCTTTTATCCTAATTACGCTAGATAATCCATCATTTTACAATGGATACTCTACTAATTCACCCTAGAAAAAAATTTTTTAGGTCAGTTCCCCCTCCTTTTCTACCTATATATAAAACTTCATTCAAGTTGGCCTTCACCGTTTTCAAAGCCATGCAAACCCACATAAATTGCGTTATACTTTTAAGCGAGACAAGCATTCGATAAAAAAATACATATTCAGCGAAGCTTTCCTAACGTCTAGGATTGGTCAAAAAAAGCATAATAAGACGACTGACTTCGTTTTAAAAAGGGGGGGGTTTTATGTCTTTACTTCATTGGGCGGTATTATCACCGTTTCTATTAGCAATTATTGTACCAATATTATACAAACTATTTCGACAAATACACACAGGATGGTTTGTATTGATTTTACCGATTCTCCTTTTCACCTATTTTTCAAGGTTCATTTCCTTGACCAAACAAGGGGATATCATTATGGAGAGCGCTACATGGATTCCTTCTCTCGGAATTCATGTTGATTTCTATGTAGATGGACTAGGGCTTTTGTTCGCCTTGCTCATTACTGGTATAGGTTCGCTCGTCGTTCTGTATTCCATTTTCTATTTATCGAAAGAGAAAGAAAAGCTGAACCAATTTTACGTCTTCCTTTTGCTTTTCATGGGAGCGATGCTTGGTGTCGTCCTATCCGATAATCTAATTGTCCTTTATACATTTTGGGAATTCACGAGTTTATCATCTTTTCTATTGATAGGATATTGGAATGAAAGGGAGCGTTCACGTTATGGGGCGCAGAAATCCCTGCTGATCACTGTGCTTGGCGGCTTAAGCATGCTTGGCGGCATCATTCTCCTTTCCATTATGGGGAACACATTCAGCATTCGTGAACTGATTGCCCAAAGCGGGGAACTTATGGACCACTCGCTCTTCATTCCTGCACTTTTGCTTGTGCTGCTTGGCG
This sequence comes from Peribacillus simplex, assembly GCF_030123325.1. Lineage (NCBI taxonomy): Bacteria > Bacillati > Bacillota > Bacilli > Caryophanales > Bacillaceae > Peribacillus > Peribacillus simplex. Next base: position 5,310,837 of record NZ_CP126106.1, read on the forward strand.
CGTTCACCAAATCCGCACAGTTCCCGTTCCATATCTGGCTGCCTGACGCGATGGAAGCCCCGACACCGGTCAGTGCTTACCTTCATTCCGCCACAATGGTCAAGGCCGGAATTTATTTGGTAGCCCGATTAAGCCCTGTTTTTGCAGAATCAGGATTATGGTTCTGGCTCGTTTCGATCGCCGGATTAATCACCCTGTTCTGGGGTTCATTCTCTGCAATCAAGCAGACTGATTTAAAGGGGATTCTCGCTTTTTCCACCATCAGTCAGCTCGGATTGATCATGTCGCTTTTGGGACTTGGTGCGGCGGCCCTTCACTATGAATCTTTTGGGGAAAATATATACTTGGCAGCCACGGTTGCTGCAGTTTTCCACTTGATTAATCATGCGACCTTTAAAGGCAGCCTTTTCATGGTTGCAGGCATCATTGACCATGAAACCGGTACACGTGATATCAGAAAGCTTGGCGGATTGATGCAGTTGATGCCGATCACTTTCACGGTCGCTGTCATAGGTGCTTTTTCAATGGCTGGACTTCCGCCCTTCAATGGTTTTTTGAGCAAGGAAATGTTCTTGGCCAGCATGGTGAATGTATTGGAATTGAATATCTTCAATATGGAGACATGGGGGGTCCTTTTCCCTGTGGTGGCATGGGTAGCCAGTGTTTTCACTTTTATATATAGCATGATCGTCGTGCTCAAACCCTTTACAGGCAAACTTCAGTTGCAACTATTGGACAAGAAGCCCCACGAGGCACCGGTCGGGATGCTGATATCCCCGATCATCCTTGCTTCGTTGGTCATCGTTTTCGGTATTTTTCCAAACTTGCTATCTTCACGAATCATTGAACCTGCGGTTGCCGGCATACAGCCAAGCTTGGCGGGTGCCGATTTCAAAGTCCATATCGCCTTCTGGCATGGATTCAATACTGAAGTCTGGATGACCGTCGGCATCATAGCATTTGGAATCCTTTTATACAAAACGCTCCCGAAGTGGCAGAAGATCACTCAGTGGATTCCTGAGCGTATCTCCCTGAATGCTTTGTATGATAACGGGGTTAGAGGGCTCGAACGCTCAGCATCTTCCGTCATGAAATTTTTAATGACAGGTTATATTCGGACATATCTGCTGTCAATCTTCCTTTTCTTCATTCTCTCATTGAGCTTTACACTCTATTGGAAGGATGCATTTAAGTTGGATACAGGGAATTTTGCCCCGATCGGCATATATGAATTGGTATTAGCAGCGATCATCGTGATTGGCTCGATCGCCATTCTGTTTGCAAGATCCCGTTTAACTTCCATTATCATTTTAGGAGCGGTCGGTTATGCGATTTCCTTATTTTTCGTTTTGCTGCGGGCACCGGATTTAGCCCTGACTCAACTAGTCATCGAAACGATTTCGGTATCCCTGTTTTTGCTCTGTTTCTTCCACCTTCCGTTAATGGCAAGCAGAAAGGAAGAACGGATGACATTCAAGTTGAATAACGCCTTGATATCCATCGGTGTAGGAGTCATCGTGACATTGATCGCCTTATCGGCACATAGCAATAAACTATTTGGTTCCATATCAAATTACTATCTTGAAAATGCTTATAAGGAAGCAGGCGGAAAAAACGTCGTAAATGTCATTCTCGTAGACTTCCGCGGACTTGATACGATGTTTGAAATCAGTGTCCTTTCCATCGCTGCGCTCGGAATATTCGCGATGATCAAATTGCGTTTGACGGGGGGGAAAGATAAATCATGAAGCAAAATGACCTGATACTCCAAACGGTTACGAAAGTCGCCGCCTTTGTTATCCTGCTGTTCGCGGTTGCCATCTTTTTAGGCGGGCATTATTCGCCAGGAGGCGGGTTTGTCGGCGGTTTAATGACATCGGCCGCCATAGTCCTGCTGTTGCTCGCTTTCGACATTAAGACCGTTACCGGCATCTTGCCGATTGACTATAAGTTAATGATCGGTTCAGGCTTGTTCATATCAAGCCTGACCGTAGCCGGTGGGCTGGTGTTCGGGGTGCCCCTCATGACACATGTTTATCATTATGTTGATTTACCGCTTCTTGGGCACATTTCGCTTCATACCGCGGTACTTTTTGATCTGGGAGTTTATCTTGTGGTTGTTGGTGTAACGATGACCATTATTCAAACGATAGGGGAGAGTGAATAATGGAACTTTTAATGGCCATTGTCATTGGAATACTATTTATGTGTGCGACATATTTAATGCTTTCCAAAAGCATTTTAAGAATCATAATCGGTACTGGGCTGCTCAGTCACGGCGCCCACCTTTTGATTTTGACGATGGGCGGTTTGAAAGGCGGTTCCGTTCCATTGCTGAGTGATGAAGCTGCATCCTATGTCGATCCGCTTCCGCAAGCGCTTATCTTGACGGCGATCGTCATCAGTTTCGGGGTAACATCATTCCTGCTGGTACTTGCTTATCGGACCTACCAGGAACTCGGTACGGATGACATGGAAGAAATGAGAGGTACGGAAGCGAATGAATAATCTTACTTTCATGCCTGTTTTATGGCCGCTTTTCACAGGCATCTTTCTCATTTTCTTTGCAAAAAAAATCAAGCTGCAAAGAGGGATATCCCTTTTTTCCTCTCTTATGGGAATTGCGATTTCCCTTTATCTGGTATTTACGGTCCATACTCAAGGGATCTTGACTTTAGGTGTCGGCAGCTGGGACGCGCCATTCGGGATCGTGATCGTCGCAGATATGCTTTCTTCACTGCTGGTACTGACCACGAATATCATTGGATTGTCCATATTGCTTTACTCGTTTCACTCCATAGGGGAGGAACGTGAAAGACATTATTATTATCCTGTTTTTCAATTTTTGCTGATTGGTGTAAACGGTGCCTTCCTTACGGGGGATCTTTTCAATCTATTCGTTTTCTTCGAAGTCATGCTGATGGCTTCCTACGTGCTTCTTGTACTGGGAGGGACGAAAATCCAGCTGAGGGAATCATTGAAGTATATCATCGTCAATGTGCTTTCCTCTTCCTTTTTCGTCATCATGGTGGCGTACCTTTATTCAGTTCTAGGAACATTGAACATGGCGGACATCAGCCAAAGGATAGCGGAAGTCCACCAGCCTGGAATCGTCTCGGTGATAGCGATTGGCTTTCTGATCGTATTCGGTTTGAAGGGAGCCATTTTCCCGCTCTTCCAATGGCTCCCTGGGTCCTATTATGCTCCACCCATTCCAGTGATGGCCCTATTCGGGGCATTGCTGACAAAGGTCGGGATATATTCCATTTTCAGGACCTATACAATCATGTTTTATCATGACCAGGATTTCACCCATACTTTCCTTGCGATACTTGCAATCTTGACCATCATCATCGGTGTCATTGGTGCGATAGCTTATTGGGATGTAAAAAAAATCATCATTTACAATATCATCATCGCAGTCGGGGTTATCCTGTTCGGCATCTCCGTCATGAATGAACAGGCTTTATCAGGCTCCATTCTATATATCATTCACGACATGCTGATCAAGGCTGCACTCTTCCTGCTGGTGGGAATCATGATCAAAATCAGCGGATCGGATGATTTACGGGACATGGGCGGCTTGATCAAGCAATACCCGGCCGTTGCATGGACCTTCTTCATAGCCGCCATTTCATTGGCTGGTATCCCTCCGTTCAGCGGTTTTGCCGGCAAGCTCCTGATTCTTCAGGGAGCTGCCGAAAAAGGGGCCTACCTTGGAATGGCCATTGTCTTACTTTCAAGTTTGATGGTCCTATATTCCGTCATGAAAATATTCATGAATGGATTTTGGGGAACTCCGAAAGCTGATTATGCCTTAACTAATCAAACGGTTAATCAAATGCTGGTCCCTGCCGTCATACTTGTGATCATTTCCGTTTTATTCGGAGTGGGAACCGAATCGATTTACCCATTCATTACACAAGCTGTGGATTCATTAATGAATCCCGAAATCTATAACAAAGCGGTTTTAAAGGAGTAGTGCCTGATGTCATTCCAAATTTTACTGAATGTGTTCCTTGCGGTTATCTGGATGTTTTTGAAAAATGAGTTTAACGGGAGCACTTTTATCATCGGATATATATTGGGGCTCGGCATCATGTTCGTCTTCCGTCATTTTTTCAATGAACGTTTTTATTTGAAAAGGGTGAATGCCGTCATTCTATTGCTCCTCATATTCGCAAGGGAACTCATACTTTCCAACATTAGCGTCCTTAAGGCCGTGCTTAAACCGAGCCTGGATATGAGACCTGGCATATTCGCATTTGAAACCGTGCTGACTAAGGATTGGGAAATTACGATACTATCAAATTTAATTACACTTACACCAGGAACACTTGTCGTTGAAGTATCGGAAGATAATCGGATTCTTTATATCCACGCGATGGATATTGCCGACAAAGATGAGGCTGTGGACAGCATTAAGAATACATTTGAAAAAGCGATTATGGAGGTGGGCAAATAATGTTCGATCTAATGCTTAAATTCGCGTTGCTAGGTGTTTCGCTTTCCATGATTGGATTCTTATACCGTTTAATCAAAGGGCCTTCCGTACCGGATCGGGTCATCGCACTCGATGCAATGGGAATCAATCTTATCGCAATAGTTGCACTTGCCTCCATTGTCATGGATACAAGCGCATATCTGGAGGCCATTCTTCTGCTCGGGATCCTATCTTTCATCGGAACGGTCGCTTTCGCCAAATTCCTTGAGAAAGGGGAGATAATCGAAGATGACCGCAATCGTTGAAATCCTATCGGCCCTATTCCTACTAATGGGAGTCTTTCTCTTTTTAGTCTCGGCTTTCGGCATCATCCGGCTGCCCGACGTCTATACTAGAAATCACGCTGCCTCAAAGAGCTCGACACTTGGAATCATGTTCATCCTGATCGGCACCTTGTTATATTTTTACTATGAACATGGCCATTTCGATTTCCGGGTCGTGCTCGCGATCATCTTTATCTTCATGACCAGTCCTGTTGCCGGACATTTAATCATGCGCTCGGCTTATCATACTGGCGTAAAAATGTGGGATCGGAGTGTCCAGGATGATTTAAAGAAAACCCGGTGATCCCTGCCATGCAAAAGAGCTGCCCTGATTACAGGAGCAGCTCTTTTCTGTTTCAATCTTTTAAAAATACCTGGTCGCCCACTCTGATTTCACCTGTTTGCATGACCGAGGCATATACGCCAAAATGATTGTTCCTTTCCTTGACGACAGTTTTCAGTAATGATGGATCTCTGTGTGAATCACTTGGATCGACAGTTATGATCATACAGCGCTCACAATGCCTTTTGATCTCCAATTCCACTTCATTTCCGATTAGAATCCTTTTTCCGAACCATTGCTCTTCTAAAAAGGGCGTTTTGTTCACTAAATTTAGCACTAAATTTTGCCTGAATCTCCTGCCATCCAGCTCTTTACCCCAAAGCTTTGACAATTCGCCAATCGAGGCATCACTGACAAGCAGGATGTTTTCTTCTTCAATCGCACCTAACGGAATATGTGCAGGATGATAAACAACTGGTGCTGCTTCCTGTTTCAACAACCGCTCCATTTCCTCCTGAAAGGCTTCCTCTCCCCATGTCAGCACCTGTCCTGTTGGGGTCTTCACCTTGATTTCCGGATATTGGCCAAGGGTTTCCTCACCAGCAAAAGCAGCTTGATAACGGACCATTTCCGGGACTTGGGTTATCGTAAGGAACTTTCCATTTTTGCCTTTAAAGGCATGACTGCGATCTCCATATAGTCCATAATCCATCACCCTCGTTTTCTGTACCTGTTCACCAGTGAATGATTTTACAGGATGACGGGTGATTTCTTGTATATGACCAATCAGCATAAAAAAACCTCTTTTCATACAATAATCTTCTGCCATTTTATAATTAAACCGGACATTGTAGAATCATTATCCAACTTTATTGCGATTGTTCTTAGATTCACTTTGGCTTTGGTAAGTCGATAACGGCCAATGTACAGCGTGAAACGCAGATAAGATGATCCTCTTCATCACGGATTTTCACGTCCCACACCATCGTCGTCTTCCCGCGATGGATGATGTTCCCTTCTGCGGTAACAAAACCGGAACGGACGCCCCTTACATGATTGGCATTGATTTCAAGGCCGACGACAGCTTGTTTTGCACTATCCACCAGCTGCATGCCGCCAAAACTTGCAACAGATTCGGCAAGGGCAACGGACGCTCCCCCATGCAATAAACCATAAGGCTGCCTAGTCCGTTCATCCACAGGCATCGTTGCAATGACTTTCCCATCACCGACTTCTTTCATTTCTATCCCAAGCGTGCCTATCAATGACTTTTCAATATTTCTCTCCATCCCATTACCCCCAACTCTCATGTTTTTTTTCTTGCCATGTACATCAAAAAAATGAATCACTATTCATATCAGTATACAAAAAAAGGATGACCCAAGTCTATCAAGTCATCCGTCAATAATGTGAATTGTATTATTTGGAGAGGATTTCTTTTAATTCAAGCCAGCTTGTCAATCTTGGAATATCCAATTCCCTATTATAGGAGTTATCCATTGCATACACTTTCGTCGGAAGATCCAATAAAGTTTCCAACACTGCCGGTTTATCATCAAAATAATAATCCAATTCCAATTTGCGGATCGTATCAATTTTTTCATGATCCTTCATACCGCAGTAAAAGTGGTCATCCTTAACCGGAAAGCCGTTTTCAATCAGCCATTTTTTCGTCCGTTCACCATGCTCCGCTTTTCTGGCGGTGATGTAATAGATTTCATGACCATCGCGTTCAAGCTCCTGCAGCGTTTCCACTGCGCCCTCGAAGGCTGGACAGGATGAATAATACACTTCTTCGGCAAGGCTGTTCCACATCTTGCCCCCCGCCTCTTTATCAAGCCCGAAAGCTTCATGGATCTCCAACGTCTTTAAAGCTCTGAATTTCGTTATCTCTATGTTCGTATTAAGCTTTTCATTATAAAGATGGAACGCGAACTCCCTCAAGTTAATAAGGGTATCGTCAATATCAAAACCGAATTTCATATCCTTCACTCCCATTCAAACATAAGCGGCGGCAAACTGTGATGCGAAGGAAATTTCCTTGTCCACCTGGATGGCCTGTAATCTTTCAATTTCAGCTTTTCTTTTTGGCTCAGCCATTTTAAGACCAAGGAAACCAGTATCCCCCTGCCGGATGCATCCAGAAATAAGCTCGGCTAATATATCGGCATCCTTCATGGCACAATTGAGTCCAAACGCACCTGTAGGTGTCATCGTATGGGCTGCATCACCTAATAAAGCAACGCCATCCTTTGTCCATGTTTCACAATAGCTGCTGTAAACATCCAATAAAATGAAGTCATGCCAAGAGCGGATATTTTCACTCACAACCTTTTTTAATTCAGGAAAGGCAAAAAGCAAATCTTCAATGAATGGCTCAAAATGCTGTTTTCGCAAATGGGGGAACGAACCATGCTCTATATTCCAGCCAATTTGGATGAAACCTCCAGACTGAGTGAAGAGGGCAACCTGTGAGCCATTGACCAATGCCATCTTGATCGAAGGCTTCCATCCCTCGGGGGCTGGAATTTTTGCCCATAGTAAATCATAACCATGATTTTTAATCACCACTGGAATCCCCGCTTTTTTTCGAACAATGGAAAATCTGCCGTCCGCTCCGATTATCAATGAACTTTGCACTTCCAGGTCATTTCCGCCATTTCGAGCCTTGACACCCGTAAAACGGCCCATTTCATTCTGTATCAAGTCCGTAACCCTCGTATTCATCATCAAATGAAAAGAGTCCAGCTTTTCGGCTTCAGTCAATATAGCTGTAAGCAGATAATTTTGAGGGACATGTATCCCAACATGATCGACAGGCCATTCAGGGAAAATCCTTTTGAATATTTGGCCGTCATTCCAATATTCAATTTGTTCCATCCTAAGCAAGCCTAGTCTTTCCACACTCTCGAATAAACCATGTTTTTTAAGAATGCCCTCTCCTTCATCGTTCAAGAACTCGCCCCTGAACTCCCTTGAAACCTCAGAATGCCTCTCAAGCAATACGACTGAAATGTCCTGCTTGGCCAATAGGTAGGCCAGCAGGGCTCCTCCAGGTCCTGATCCTACTATGCATACATCTGATTTAACCAACATGCCTCTTCACCTGTTGTCTATTTTAATTTAGGATAAGCCGTGATGCGTATGTCCTCGCCAAACGTTTCCACGCCAGAGAAGGAAACATCCATCGCTTCATCCATCGTATCCACATTCATTCCAGTAAACGGTGTTAATGAGTTTCTTCCGCCCAATAGTTTAGGGGCTATATATATCAAGTATTTATCGATGAGCCCTTCCCTAAGGAAAGAGGCATTCACTTCGCTTCCGCCTTCCAGCAAGACATCTGTAATCCCCTTTTTATACAGCTCTTCCATCAAAGCCCTCAGATTCAGTCCCGTCTCGTTTTTGGGGACGAAAATGAATTCGATCCCTTTTTCACGTAATAGGTTTAATTTATCCGCTGGTGCATTTGCCTGCGTTACGATCAAGGTTTTCGCATCTGATACTTGTACAACATTGGCATCCAAGGGAACCCGTAATTCACTGTCTAAAATGATCCGGACCGGATTTTTCCCTCCGCCCTCCGGAAGTCTGGTCGTCAGTGATGGATCATCGGCCAATACTGTCCCGATACCAACAAGAATGGCATCCACCTCATCACGCAGCAAATGAACGGAGTGACGTGACTCTTCCCCTGTTATCCATTTTGAATGGCCTGTGTGGGTTGCAAGTTTTCCATCAAGCGTCATCGCATTCTTCGATATGACAAATGGACGATTCGTGAGCATATTGTGAATGAAACGCTCATTCAGCCTTTGAGCTTCCTTTTCCAGGATGCCAACTTCCACTTCAATGCCCGCATCCTTTATGATCGATATCCCTCTGCCGGCCACCTCCGGATTCGGATCCTGAGTAGCCACAACAACTCTTCGCACACCTGATTCTTTCACCAAATTTGCACAAGGAGGTGTCTTTCCATAATGGGAACAAGGCTCAAGAGTCACATATAGCGTTGCACCTTCTGCATACTCACCCGCCATTTTGAAAGCATGTACTTCCGCATGCGGTTCACCCGCTTTACGGTGGATTCCTGTCCCGGCTATCACACCGTCTTTGACTATGACTGCACCGACCACTGGATTCGGATTCGTCTTTCCTTTTGCACTGGCCGCCAAATCCAGTGCCAGCTTCATGTAATATTGATCATCATTCATACTATAGCTCTCCTTATACAATCAAAGTTGGCTTCTTTTGGGGAATATGTCCAGACTTCTTAACCTTTGTATCCAGATAGAAACTATTATCTTCCGTCAAACCGCCCCAAAGCGGAATATGGTCCTTTGCCGCAAGTCCATGCTTCATGAGGGCGTCCAGCTTTTTCGGGTTGTTCGTGATTAAAGTCACCGGATCCTCGCGCAGTTCGCTCAACACTCGAATGGCTCCCTCGTAAGATCGCGTATCATCTTCGAATCCTAACGCCTCATTCGCCTCGACCGTGTCATAACCCTCCTGCTGAAGCAAATAGGCAAGTGATTTGGAAAACAGGCCAATCCCTCTTCCTTCATGGTCTGCAAGGTAAAAGATGGCCCCGCACCCATGCTCGGCTATCATTTTCATTGATTGGTGGAGCTGGTAGCCGCAATCACAGCGTTTACTGCCGAAGATATCACCTGTGTGACAGATGCTATGCATCCGTACAAGTGCATCCCCCGAGTTTTTAAAATCCCCATACACCAATACGGAAGATTGCTGTCCAAAAGCGAGGTTGGCTTCCGAAAGCGAATCAAGCACCGCTTCCTTGTCATTGTCCGCGCCGTCAAGCTGAAGCCATGTATACCATTGGAATACAGTTGAGAAATCTCCTTGTTCAACAGGCAGGTTCACAGGCCCCACAAGGCATATATCAGCTTTCCCCGGGGTTTTGATGATATTCATTTTATCTATTAAAAGGTTTTTTGTTTTTTCGGTTATTTTCATGTTAACATCACCTATTTTATAAATTTATAGTGTGTCTTCTCCTTACTTTAGGTAAGTAAGTATATTACTATACACTATACCTGTCAATGAAGCAGTTTACAAATAATAGTGTGTCTTTGATCATAATTTTCAAGAAGTTTTGGTGAAGAAGAAAGGTCATTCACAAACCGCTATCATATCGGCTGGTCTTTATACATATTTTAACGTATAACGAAAACGTGTCTATAGACAGACTTAAGGAAAGGACGGAAACCTTTTGGAGGATTTCCCTTATTTTTTATATGACCCTATCCTATTTCCGCCTCACGCCGGGGCAATGAATATGAATCGGGAACGGGAAGGAGCATTGCGTCCCTACTCGGCACCCAACCCAGATCTGCTAGTTAAATCGGCAAAGACCTCGCAATCTTTAATGCTTGATGTAAAAAAGGTCATGGATACTTTAGCCACATCAAAGCCTTTCTCGAACCGGTTGATGACTGCTGCCCAAGCATCGCAAAAGAGTGTCGTGATCGATATGATCCGAAAGATAGGAATTACCAACGAACCTGATATCACGTATAACCCCGATGGAATCCGGTTTGATTTCTATCCTAAAGCGGGGGAAGAAAATTGTCATATCATCGTCAGCTTGAAATGGAGGGATGTATAACGTCCAACACCTTTTGGTAAAAAAACCGAAGCCTATTTTCGGCTTCGGATATTTGGGTTCATCTTGTTTTCGTTTCAAAGGTTTCAACCAATAGTGCAAGCGTTCGTGCCATGACACCGGTAGCCCCTGCCGTGCACAATTCGGAGCTGCTCGAGGTTGTGGAAGTTCCGGCAATATCCAGATGCACCCAAGGTGTGCCTTCAGCAAATTCGCCGATGAAGGCCCCGCCCATGATCGCATGTCCTGCCCCTCCAGGTGAATTATTCAAATCCGCTATTTTGCTATTGCGTACCCGTTCTTTATCCTTTTCTGTAATCGGCAATCTCCAAATGGGCTCCCCGGCCTCCTCTGAAGCTTTGACCACTTGTTCATAGAATTCCGTGTCATTTGTCATTGCACCCGTCATATCCATGCCCAGTGCCGTTATTACACCACCCGTTAAAGTGGCAACGTCAATAAGATAGTCAGCACCATGATGTTTTGCATAAGTCATGGCATCCGCCAAAACCAGCCGGCCTTCCGCATCCGTATTCAATACCTCTATCGTCTTGCCGCTCATGGCAGTGATTACATCATCCGGCTTGAATGCATCACCGCTGATCATGTTATCAGTGGAAGGAATGACAGCCACGACATTTTGATCCGGTCCTAATTCGCCGATAATTTCCATTGCACCTAAAACTGCTGCCGCACCGCCCATATCCGTCTTCATCCCAACGATTCCGGCCTTCGTTTTCAATGAGTATCCACCCGTATCGAATGTGATGCCTTTACCGACCAGGCCGATAACATCCTTCCATTCATCCTTACCTTGATACTTCAGGACGATCATTTTCGGAGGCTCGACCGAACCTTTATTGACAGCAAGGAGTGCGCCCATTCCCAACTTGAGCATGTCTCCCTTCTCGAGTATCTCCACTTCAAAACCATAACGTTCGCCCAAGGCTGATGAATAATCCGCCAAATCCGTGGAAGTCAACAAATTGCCTGGTGTGTTGACCAATGTTCTGGCTGAGTTCGTCGCCTTTCCGAAGATTCTCCCTACATGAAGCGCGGCACCGACCTCTTCTTGATCATATTCACTGTAAACCGTAATCGACTCGAGGCTTTTTTCGACCTGGTTCGATTTTTGCTTGTATCCGTCAAATTTATAGGAAGCAAGTTCGAAAGCCTCTGAACAAGCATGCGCTGCGTCCAATGCATCCAGATCTTCAGTCGTGAATGTATCCAAAGCGATCGAAAGAGTCGTAACCTTGGACTCTTCAATCGTCTTACGCGCTTTTCCCAACGCTTCGCGGAGAGTTTCAAAGGATAGCTCCTTTTCCTTGCCTAACCCTACGAAAATCAATCTCTTTACGCCTAATTTACCTAAGGTATGTATTTTGACCACCGATTTTTTCCTGGAAGAGATTTCTCCGGCCTTCACTAACTCTGTTAGCTGGCCGTCCAATCGTTCATCCGCATCTTTTCCTATGCCTGTAAATTTTACGGGTCTGTCAAATACCCCTAGAACCAGGCATTCCTCAATCAAATCTATATTCAGGGAATCTTTTACTGTGAACATTCTGCTACCTCCTCCATTCGATTACAATCATTATAACGAAATCTTCAAAAATTTTCGAATAAGGCCCACGTAAATAATAATAAAAAGGGATATTGTTTAGAATGGGTGACTTTAGAGTAATAGTATAAGAAAGATCATATTTTACTATTACCAGCAGGGAATCGACAGGACTGAATGGAACTAATAATAAGGGCCTTATTCCGAGCAGGATGTATATACCCAGATATGGAATTCATCTTTACTTATAACTAGAAAGAAGGCTGATACTCTTGGAATTATTACTCAACTTCCCTTTAATCGCAGCATTGATTGCCATCTTCTTTGCTCAATTCATTAAAGTGCCCATCCACTTCATAGCATTTCGTAAAGTGAACTGGTCACTCATTAACTCCACAGGCGGTATGCCAAGCTCCCACTCTGCGGCCGTGTCAGCCCTAACCGTAGCGGTAGGGATCGAAACCGGAATGGATTCCCCTGTATTTGCGGTTGCAGTGATCTTTGCAGTCATCACGATGTTCGATGCGACAGGAGTGAGACGGCAGGCAGGAGAACAGGCAGCCGTCTTGAATCAGCTCGTTACCGACTTCAATACTTTTGTCGAGCAGGCAAAGAACTGGCAGAAAAAGGAAGATAAACAGAAACAGCAACAATTAAAGGAACTGTTGGGCCATAAGCCAATCGAGGTATTTTTCGGAGCCTTGACCGGAGTATTCATTGCACTGGCACTTCACTTTTTCATCTTTCAAGGGTAGGTGTTCAATTTGAAAATAATCTCTCTTTGCCCCAGCAATACGGAACTATGCACATATCTAGGGATTGAAGATCAGCTGATCGCCATCGATGACTACTCCGATTGGCCTGAAACCATTCAGCACCTTCCTAAGGTGGGGCCCGACTTATCAATCGACATCGATCATGTGGAATCACTAAAACCCGATTTGGTGCTGGCTTCGCTGAGTGTACCGGGCATGGAAAAAAATATTGAGGGGCTAAAAGAACGGAACATCCCCCATATCATCTTCAACCCGCAATCACTTGAAGAAATCGCAAAAGATTTACTGACCTTGGGCGAAGCCATGGTTCTTAAGGAAAAAGCGGAGGAACAGGCTGCCAAATTCCGTGATGCCATCCTTCAATATAAAAACGTCGCCGACAAAATCGAAACGAAGCCATCCCTGTATTGGGAATGGTGGCCTAATCCCTTATTCAGCCCAGGGGGAGTTAATTGGTTATCCGAGATCAGCACGCTTGCGGGAGGATATAACCTTTTCGAAGATGTCGACATGGCCAGCATTCAAGTCACTTCCGAAGAGGTCCAAAAAAGGGATCCCGACCATATTTGCTTAGCGTGGGTCGGTGTCCCCTTACGAAAAGTAAACCCAGAGCTGGTCAAGAAACGGAAAGGGTGGACTGATATGAAGGCCGTCCGGGATAACAATATTCATATAATGGAAGAACCATTATTTTGCCGGCCTTCCCCGCGTTTGCTGGATGGGCTTTCCAAATTGGCAAAGACCCTGCATCCTGAAGCCTACAAAAGCATGGTTTAAGAGCGTCACAACTGAAACAGACAATCAAAAAGGCTGCCTCAATCGAGGCAGCCTTTCACCTTCACTTTCTCCGATTTGTCCATCAATCATTAAAAAGCAAAGGAAGCTACATTCTCGTTCAATGTTTTCTCAGCGATTTTCGGCTTGAATACCTGCTTGATCTTTGTTTCATTCAACTTGCTTAACTGTTCTTCAGATAACTCGCCATTCCCTTTTTGCACAACATATACTTCAAGGGTTTTCTTGCCCCAGTTCTCGTATACATCTTGTACCGTTTCGTAGTAAAGGTCCAGGTGGTTTCCTTTGATCGCACCACCCTTGTCCGCTACAACCCCATATCCATATCCCGGAATCCAAAGGATGGTTCCGAGAGGGAATACGGCAAGATCGGCGGCAATGGTGGAAAACAGATCCCGTTTCACCTTCACCCCTGAATAAGTGATTCCATAGGATGGACTTTCCGGGTACTTTCCTGTCGATTCATACCCTGCTGTATATCCTGTAGCCAAAACTTCATGCTTCGGGTATTTCGAGAGCTCGATTGCCTCCGCTATCGTCGTGGGACCATTGCTCGTGGATGCCGATGCCATTAGTGTCGCCACTTGACCTCCACTATGGATGGCTTTATATTCGAGACCAAGCATTCGATGTTGTCTCATTGCCTCTTCAAAAGGATGATCTTCAGGCATAGCCCCAAAAACATGATTTAAGGTTGATTCGATGGCCAAGATAAATAATATGATAATAGCAACCCTCAAAAATAATGCCTTTACAATCTTCATATGTATTAATTCCACTCCTCTCACAAGGATATTTGTTCCCTTTCCAGAGTGAAAGTATTCATAAAGCATGGAAAGAACCAATTTTTCTTACAAAAAAGGCTCTTTTCATAAAGATTGTTGTTTTTAAGACGAAACGATTTAAGGTTGATTGGAACGGATTGCAAGACACCTGCGGGAACAGCGGGACAGGTGAGACCCCACAGGCGTTTACGCCGAGGCGGCTCACCGCCCGCCCCGCGGAAAGCGAGCATCTGGAGGGGAAATCAACCACACCGCACTACTTGGTAAATAGCAACTAAGTATGCGAAAACAGCCTACAAAAAAAGGACCGTCCATAAATGACGGCCCTTTCCATTATCAAAACATTTGATATCCTTTTTTCCTTAGTATCCTGATGACCACACCCGCTAAAACCGCGCCAAGCAGCCCGCTTGATAAAATAATGATGTCTGCCGAATGAAGGGATGTAAGGTTCGTTCCAAGATTGGAAAAAGAGATTCCCGGATTTCTAAAATATTCTATTAGCTTTGTTTCATTGACAATGATGATGAAGACGATTGGAAATAAGATGACCATGATCCACGAAGAACGGAAGAGCATATTCAGCAAAAAGCCAATTCCGAAAAACAATATGAAAAATAAGAGTATTGAGATAATTAAAACAGGCAATGGCATGTTATTCTTGACCCTCCTTAAAAGCGACACCTTTAGTTTACTGAAAAAATAATTGCTGCGTCAACGACTTATACCAAATAATACCGAAGAAAAGATAATTACCCAAATCACATGAATAATTTATATGATGTATATCCAAATTGATCTCCCGGATTCAACCCGTCGAGCATTGTCTGCATTCTTTCCTTTTTAAAAGCTAAAAGCTGTTCCAATAGTAAAGATTGCTTTCCCTCCTGCATGAGTAAATCAGGGTCATAAAATTTTGCTTCATATAATTCATCCAATTGAGCGGTTACTTCAAAACTGACCGGTTTAAGTAAAAATATCAACATATTATCACTTATATCCCCTTTGATGACTCCGCTTCTCACTCCTACAATGCCTTCGATTTCTGTTCGAATGCCCGTCTCCTCCAACACTTCCCTTACGACAGCTTCATCGACGGTTTCATCATTTTTGACAAAACCTGCCGGAAGCGACCATTGCCCTTTCAATCCGCCATACCTTTTATTCACGACCAGCCACTCACCTTTATCAGAGATCACAAGTCCGGACACTGCCAGCCAAACATTTTTGCATCGTTCCACCATAATCCACTTCCCCTACATTCATTATAATTAGTTTAAACTCCAAACAGCAGAAGAACATGCGATGGTGCCAAAGGTATGTAACTTCGTCATCCTCATCCCCATTATATTCCACATAAGAAAAGTGCATACTCCACTATGGCACACGAGATGCCAAGGAAAAGGCCATTCAGGGACATACCCCAAATGGCCATTATTTATATACCGAAAAAAATTAAAGGACGTTGAATTTACCTTTTTTAGCAACAAGGGATGCTCCGCCAATCAATAACAATGCTCTGTTATCAACCATTTTCTTCATGAATGATGCAGTCTTACCTGTAACTTTCTTACCGAAGACAACACCAATCGCGTTGTCTTCACCAAGTGAACATACCGTTCCTTTGTTTTCGAAAGTGAACGTTTCAAGGTCGCTTTCATTACGAACCAATTTAGTCAGGTTCTTCGCAATGACCTCACCTTGCTGCATAGCGATTTGGGCAGTAGGTGGATATGGACGATTAATTTCCTCGTTGATGATCAAAGCGCAATCCCCCACGATGAAAATATCGTCATGACCCGGTGCCCGCATGTCAAGGTTCACTTTGATGCGTCCGCGCATAGCTTCAAAACCGGAAGCCTCTATCACGGAGTTTCCACGTACGCCAGCTGCCCATACAACGGTCCCCGCTTTGATTTCTTCCACTTCATCTTCGCCTTTTGCCACGATGATGCCTTCGGGAGTCGCCCCCTTGATCGGTGTACCGATCTTGAATTCCACACCTTTTTTCTCAAGGTATGATACTGCATAATCCACCAATTCCGGATCGAAGCCAGGGAGGACCGCTGGCGCTGCCTCCACACAGTACATACGGACCTTTTGGAAATCGATGTCGTATTCTTTACAAAGTTGCGGGACACGGTTAGCCAATTCGCCAAGGAATTCGATACCCGTAAACCCTGCTCCTCCAACAACGATCGTCAATCGGTCTTCATTCTTCTCGGCCTCAGTACTGTACGTGGCGAATTGCAATTGGATATGGTCACGGATTTTTCGTGCAGTGTTCACATTAGATATAGAGAAAGCATATTCTTTTAGCCCTTGGATTCCGAATGTTTCCGATTCCGGTCCAAGCCCAATCACTAAATAATCATAAGAAATTTCGCCGTTTTCAAGGATGACTTTTTTGTTCTCTGTTTTCACTTCCAAAACAGAGTCCTGGATGAATTTAACTTTGCCGTTAATGACACTTTTGATTGGATAGCGCACACGATCATGATGTAGAGTTCCAGCGGATGCTTCATGCAGCCATGTTGTTTCATAGTGGTAATCATTTTTGTTAACTAATACGATTTCTGCTTCATTTTGACCTAATGCCTTCTGTAAGCGAGTAACAGTCATCAATCCACCATAACCTGCTCCCAAAACAACGATAGTTGGCTTTTTCAAAAGTATTCGTCCACCTTTACGATATTTTCTTGTGATGCTTTCCATAACTAAAATATATTGTCTATCTTATTAATTTCCATTATAAAAAGCACTCTTATACATTTGTGACGTATTTCACGTAACACTTCATAAATGTCATAAAAAATTCATAAAAATTTTACCAAATGATGTATAAGTAAATATTAGTCTTTTTCCATACCTTTTTCAAGTAACAAACCGAACTTTTTCAGGGTAAAATAAAGCCGAAAATCGTTACTTTTCAACCAGTTCGAGACCATATTTATACAATATGCTTAACATTGGTAAAGAGTAATTTTACCCACTTTGAAAGTGAATAAAGAACATTCATCATTAAACCGCCTATATATAGTCAAAACTTTCTCACTTTTCTAACTTTACCCGTTTTTTAAAAGATCATCTATGTTAAAATAAGAGAATAAATTTCAGCAAACCTAGTATATCGGAGGGATAACGTTGGAAGTTAATGAAAAAGTTTATGATATTACCATCATTGGCGGAGGTCCAGTTGGATTGTTCACTGCATTTTATGGGGGAATGAGACAGGCATCCGTAAAAATCATCGAGAGCCTACCTCAATTAGGCGGACAATTGTCGGCCCTTTATCCTGAGAAATACATCTATGATATCGCTGGTTTCCCCAAAGTGCGCGCACAGGAGCTAGTGAATAATTTGAAAGAGCAAATGGCCAAGTTCGAACAGGATGTTGTCCTGGAGCAGGCCGTTCAAGAAGTGGAAAAGCAAGCCGATGGAGTTTTCAAGTTAACGACTGATAAAGAAATCCATTACTCCAAAACGATTATCATCACAGCTGGAAATGGGGCTTTCCAACCCCGCCGCATCGAGATTGATGATGCAAAAAAATATGAAAGCGGTAACCTTCACTATTTCATCGATGATCTCAATCATTTTGCCGGCAAAAAAGTGGTGGTCTTCGGAGGCGGAGATTCAGCGGTGGACTGGGCCCTGATGCTGGAGCCGATCGCCGAGAAAGTGAGCATCATACACAGAAGAGATAAATTCCGTGCCCACGAACATAGTGTAGAAACACTTAAAAATTCAAAAGTTGAAATAAAGACTCCTTACATACCTTCAGAGTTGATTGGTACAGACGGACGGATCCACACAATTGTCATCAAGGATACAAATGGTGAAGATACAGAGACTATGGAGGTAGATGCAGTCATCGTCAACTACGGATTCGTTTCTTCCCTTGGTCCCATTAAGGAATGGGGACTCGATATCCAGAAGAACAGTATTTTGGTGAATTCCAGAATGGAAACGAATATCCCGGGAATTTATGCAGCAGGTGATATTGCAACATATGATGGCAAAGTAAAATTGATTGCAAGTGGTTTTGGCGAGGCACCCACTGCCGTCAATCACGCCAAACAATATATCGACCCAAAAGCAAAAGTTCAGCCGATGCACAGCTCTTCCATGTTTTAAAATCACGCAAAAACCCGGCTTTCACAGCCGGGTTTTTTGTTATCCCCAATTCGATGATTGTGGATAACTTATTTCCATTAGTTATCCACAGTGCTTACCGTTGTCTTCTAAGGGTAAAGAGTAGGATCAGCCATGAAAGGGAAATGCACATATATGAATATTTTAATGCAGGAGCCAACGGAACGACCGGAAAACAGATTATTGCGGAATTATCAAAAAAATCCGTAAATGAATGTATACGGGATGATCCGGAACAGGCTCAAACAATAAAGGAACTCGGCGGCCATCCAATCCTTGCAGATATAGAGGGAAATGTGGATAAAGCAGTGGATAACATGGAAGCCATCATTTTTGCCGCCGGTTCTGGACCAAAAACAGGGCCGGATAAAACGACAGCTGTGGATAAGAATGGGGCCATTAAACTGGTTGATGCCCCCTAGAAGAAGATCGAACGTTTTGTCATGTTAAGCTCTGTCGGTTCTGATAATCCTGATCAAGTACAAGAAGGAATGCGCCATTATCTCGAAGCAAAGCATGATGCGGATGAATATTTAAAAGCAAACGGGCTGACATACACGATTGTCCGGCCGGTTGCTTTGACAAATGAACACGAATAAGTCCATTCCAAGGGCCAATGTCGCCGCCGTTCTTTCCCAATCAGTCACATTCAATAAAACATTCGAGATTTTAAAGCGGCACCCGGACAATCAAAGAGGCCTAAACAATATGTAAGGCAGCAAATAAGCATAAAAAAGGGGGCACTTGTTAAAGTGCCCCCCTTTTCCAATGTTTTGGAGTTTCTTAGCAATTCTCCGGCGTTCCGGCGTTTTTTGCCGTTTTGAAGGAAGACCCGCAACCGCATGAAGCGATAGCATTTGGGTTTTCGATCGTAAAGCCTCCGCCCATCATCGTTTGTTTATAATCAATTACCGTTCCATTCAATATATCTGCATCCTCGGGGTCAACAAGGATCTTAATTTCAAACTGTTCCAGCTGACTGTCTTTTTCCCCGGGCTCTTGTTCAAAACCCATTCCGTAGGATAATCCGCTGCAGCCTCCGCCTTTAACGGCAACTCTTAAAAATGAACCCTCTTCGCCATTATGTTTCATCATTTCTTTTATCTGAAAAGCGGCAGCTTCCGTTATTTGAACAACTTCACTCACAATAAATCCCTCCTTCTTCTGATATGTGAGATAGAACTATTTCTCTTTATAGTATATACCAAAGAAATTCCCACGCTCAATTTTCCAGCTTGAAAAAATTCATATTCCCCCACCTATTTTACCAACAAAAATTTGTTTATAATAAAAGTCATAGGTATAATGAACCGATCTGTTGGCCCTAATCCCAAATTCCAATAAAGGGGGTAATCTCCATCGAAGGTATACATCCTCTATATGACAAAAGCATGGAATGCCTTTTATGCAAGCAAAAATCAACCACTAAAAAGGTACGGTCGCGTTTTGTAAAAGTAGCTAAGTATGATACGGACTTTCACCCCATTTATGATTCAACCGTTAACGCACTTTACTATAATATTTTTGTTTGCCCTCACTGCGGCTTTTCTTATTCCGAAGATTTCTCCCGGTACTTCCCCCCACTACAATGGAAACCATTATGGAAAAAGTCAGCTCCCAGTGGGTTCCCCATCATTTCAGCAAGGAGAGATCCATTAAAGATGCGATCAATACATACAAGCTGGCAAGTTATTGCGGAGCTTTAAAAAAGGAAAAACATATAACCCTTGCCGGAATCTGTTTACGGATAGCCTGGCTATACAGGATCAACCAAACCACGGAACAAGAAGAAAGATTTTTGAGGTTCGCCCTGAAGGAATATGAAGCATCCATTCAACAGGGGACTTCAGCGGCACCCAGGTATCTGAAGCAAGGCTCCTATATCTCGCTGGCGACATTTCAAGAAGGATAGGAAATGAAAAGGCAGCCATCTAGTATTTTTCATTAGTGTTCGAAAGACAAAAAAATGCCCGGGAAGCCTCCATTATCCAGATGGCCAGGGATCGCTTTCAGGAACTTAAGCAGAAACATTGAACACCCCGCCCGTTGCTGCATAACTGATAATTAAAAAGGCTGTTCCATCGAGGAACAGCCTTTTAATTCGCCGTTGATGATTAGAACATTTCAAATTCATCAATGTACTTATATATTTTATCCACCAATTCATCCGTTGTGTCACCAAAAACCACTTCACCGTTTACAAGAGCATATAAGTTACTGGAGCATCTGCCGCAATATCCCAGACAACCATATTCTATGATATCTAAATTCGGATCCCTCTCCAATCTTTCCAGAGCCTCCTGAGCTCCACTGGCCAGATTGCTTACACAAAATTCAATAATCGGGTACATTGTTTCACCTCACAGTTACTAACAAACCATCTTATTACTTTTCCCATATACAGTCAATATTTACGCATAAAAAATCAGCCGATTTCAAGATATCGGTTGTGATTTCCTTTTATATTCGTTATACTTTTGTCGGGGTACGTAAAAAAAGAAAATTATCTAATTTTTTATTCTTGTTACTAATTGGGGTATATATATTTATTTAAACTTTAAAGGGGACCATTTGGGGGAATCCTATAGTTAAATGCTAGTCAAATTTTCAAGAGATCAAATAAAGGGGAAAAATCATATGAAGAATCTAGTCATACTTGGTGGCGGGTATGGTGGTATGCGCATGTTGCAAAGATTGCTGCCTAATCAGCTTCCTGAAAATGTGAGCATCACGCTTATCGACCGTAATCCTTATCACTGCTTAAAAACGGAATATTATGCTTTAGCAGCAGGCACCATTCCAGATCAGCACATCCGTGTTGCATTTCCTGAACATCCTCGCTTGAAGAACGTATACGGAGAAGTACTTTCCATCGATATGGAAAATAAACAAGTCATTATAGAAAATCAAGATCCTGTCGTTTATGATGATTTAGTCATTGGCCTTGGCTGCGAAGATAAATACCACGATATTCCTGGTGCAGACACACATACTTACAGTATCCAAACAATCGATAAATCACGCCGCACATATTCAGCTTTGAATAATTTAGGTGCCGGTGCAACCGTTTCTATCGTTGGTGGCGGACTGAGTGGTGTTGAGCTTGCAAGTGAATTGATTGAAAGCCGTTCAGATTTAAACGTTAAGCTATTCGACCGTGGACCGCATATTTTATCTGCATTCCCAGAAAGATTAAGTACTTTTGTTGAATCATGGTTCGATAAACATACAATCGAGATCGTCCACCATTCAAATATAACGAAAGTTGAACCAAACCTTCTTTATAATGGCGACGAAGCCGTACAAAGCGATGTCATCGTATGGACAGCTGGAATTCAGCCAAGTAAGATCATCCGCGATATGGATATTGAAAAGGACCGTCAAGGAAGAGCTGTTCTGACTCCTCAGCATTTCCTTCCTAATGATGACAGCATCTTTGTCGTCGGCGACTGTGCGAGCCTGCCTCATGCGCCAAGTGCTCAATTAGCGGAGTCCCAAGCAGAGCAAATCGTCCAAGTTCTTGTGAAGAAATGGGCAAATGAACCACTTCCGGAAAGCTTCCCTACGATGAAATTAAAAGGAACATTAGGTTCCCTTGGGAAGAAACAAGGTTTTGGACTTGTTGCAAATCGCCCAATCACAGGCAGAGTGGCACGCCTTATGAAATCAGGCATCCTCTGGATGTATAAATACCATAACGGTTGATTCCAACCCATGCTATATTAAACTGGCCCAATGAGCTGCATGCAGCTCATGGGTCAGTTTTTCTTATTTCTTCTTCATTATATATCACCCTTGCATCGTATATCCGTATTTTTCCATGGTTTCCACTACTTTTTTCAGACGCACATTTCCTTCTGCAATGATGTCACCTTCAATGAGGACCAGTGGATAAAATAAATCATCCTCGATCATCTTCGCGGCAAAGCTCTTTTGCTTCAACGATTCTGGGGGATTATACATATCTATATAGGATATTTTGAATTTCTGATCAGGAAACTTTCTCGTTAAAGCGGCTTCTAACCACTCGCAGGTATCTTTCGAAGAGGGGAGATTCACACAACTCGCGCAAATTTGCTCCGCTCCATACACCTCTATCTCAATTTCTTTCATTACCATACTCTTCCTCCTTCATTTTAGTATGTTTACTTCATTTTGAATACTTTTTAGAACCATTCACCTGTTTCCATCTTACCAGAATAATATAGATTATATTTCCGCAAAGTTACAGTTGGATTTTTTATTACCTTCGCATTATAATATGATTAGGAAAGGAGTCGATTGCAATGTCCGACCAACAAACAATGGAAGTCCAAGTTCAAGAGGTTCTAGATAAGCTTCGTCCGTTTCTTCTTCGTGATGGCGGTGACTGTGAACTAGTTGACGTAGAAGATGGAATTGTAAAATTACGATTACTAGGAGCATGCGGAAGCTGTCCAAGTTCGACCATTACGCTAAAAGCTGGGATTGAGCGTGCCCTTCTTGAAGAAGTTCCCGGTGTAGTGGAAGTTGAACAAGTTTTCTAATAGCCCTTTAAAATAACATGCAGCGTATGGATGAAGGATCACTTCATCTATACACGTTCAACCTTTTGCATGCAGGCCGGAATCATTTCTGGACTGTAATAAAAATAAAGCTGACTCGGCTTTTGCCCTATCAAATGAATTGATACGGCTTAACACGGGTCAGCTTTTTTATATGGACGGCAAATGAACATGGCTCACGATTTCAAAAACTTCAATTCCTTTTTTTCCTGCTCTGAAAGGATTGCCGTATAACTGCCCTCATTATCGATTTCCAATTCTTTCACAAGGAATTCCGGAAACCTTTCTTTCAAACCAGTGAGCAAACCTTCACTTTTTTCTGCAGATGATAAGCATAGAACAGTTGGTCCCGCTCCGCTTAGTGCTGCACCAAATCCGCCTTCATTAAGGACAACTTCTTCTATAAGCGCTAAATGAGGGACCAACTCGGCTCTATATGGCTGATGGAAACGATCACTTTGCATCATTTCACCAACAAGCTTCCAATCTTTTGATAGGACTCCCGCCAGCAAAACATTAGCGGCTGCACTTCCGCTTATCGCATCTTTATAGGAAAGCGAATTCGGAAGGACATTTCTTGAATCCTCAGTAAGCAATTCAAAATCGGGAATGACAGCAATCACCTTAACTCCCTCGATTGGAAACGACACGACATCCGTTCTTTCATCCGTATGAAGGCCCACAACCAATCCAC
Source organism: Peribacillus simplex (assembly GCF_030123325.1). Classification (NCBI taxonomy): domain Bacteria; kingdom Bacillati; phylum Bacillota; class Bacilli; order Caryophanales; family Bacillaceae; genus Peribacillus; species Peribacillus simplex. Next base: position 5,334,826 of record NZ_CP126106.1, read on the forward strand.
CATACACAGATGCCCCCGCATTATCCGGATGCCCCTCAAAGATGGAAGCATGCCTATTTTTCTCATCATCGGATAAATGAAGTTCACCAACGATGTTCGCCAATTCAATCCCCGCCACAATGGCAGAGGCACTGCTTCCAAGACCCCGCGCAAGTGGAATTTCGCTAGAAACGAAAAGCCGGCATGGGGATAGTTCCTTTCCATAGGAAGCCGCCGTTTCCTTGGCAATTTGGACGATATAATTACGATCATCCCTTGGAAAAACAGACATTTCCTCTGAAAGCGGAACGACCTCCCAATGATCTGATGAAGATCCGTGTATTTCCAGGTAAAGTCCTAACGCCAAGCCGATGGAATCGAATCCTGGGCCTAAGTTGGCCGTACTTGCTGGTACACGGATCAAGAACATCTCCGATTCTGCACTCATGCCTGCTTCACACCCTGCAGATGTTCTAAAATGACTTCTTCATCCATTGGCAGCAATGTCGGTTGAATCGTGCTTGTATTGACTGCCACATTCGGATCTTTCAATCCATTTCCAGTCAATACAGCGACAATCTTACTTCCTTTTTTGATTTCTCCGCTTTTTAGTTGTTTATAGATACCTGCAATGGAAGCACAAGATGCCGGCTCTGCAAATACCCCTTCTTTTTTAGCAAGGAAATGATAGGCTTCCAGAATTTCTTCGTCTGTCACCTCATCAATTTTGCCTTTGGATTCTTTCGCTGCTTCCACAGCAAAGTTCCAACTTGCAGGATTTCCAATCCGGATGGCTGTTGCAATCGTTTCTGGATTTTCAATGATGCTATCCCGGACAATTGCAGCCGCACCTTCAGCTTCGAACCCTCTCATTTCAGGAAGGCCCGTTTGTTTCGATTCGTTATATTCTTTAAACCCTTTCCAGTAAGCGGTTATATTGCCTGCATTCCCGACAGGAAGCGCCAAAATATCCGGTGCCGAGCCGAGAGCGTCACAAATTTCGAAAGCAGCTGTCTTCTGCCCTTCAATCCGGTATGGGTTGACCGAATTCACAAGAGTTATCGGTGAGCTCTCACTAAGTGAACGGACGATTTTTAAAGCCTGGTCGAAGTTCCCTTCGATCGAGATGATTTCCGCTCCATACATAACGGCTTGGGCAAGCTTGCCCATGGCTATTTTACCTTCCGGGATGACAACGATACAGCGCAGGTTCGCACGGGCCGCATAAGCTGCTGCGGCTGCTGATGTATTCCCGGTGGAAGCACAGATGATCGTGTCGCTGCCCTCTTCTATCGCTTTGGCGACGGCCATGACCATTCCGCGGTCTTTAAACGACCCAGTTGGATTTGCCCCTTCATATTTTACATGTAAATCGATTCCCCACTCTTCGGATAATCGATTCAGTCTGATTAAAGGTGTATTACCCTCCAAAAGAGTTAGTGCGGGTGTGTTTTCATTAACGGGTAAAAAGTCTTTATACGTACTTATAAGTCCTTGCCAGCTCATTTGATGTCCTCTCCTTCAACTCTGTATGTGCTTTTCACTTCTCTTACCATATTGTAATCATTTAATTTCTGTATTATTTGCTCAAATGCAGCCTTTGTGGCAGTATGCGTAACCAATACGATTTCGGAAGATTCCTTTTCATCCAGGGGCAATTGAAGGATTTTATCGAATCCTACCCCATGCTCGGCAAATAAATTCGTGATTTTGGCTAAAACGCCAACTTCATCTTGAACATGTAATCGAATGAAGAACTTAGCGAAAATCTCAGTACCATCTTTTAATTGTTTCGGGTACTGAGGTGAAACGGCACTGCGGCCATTTACGCCCAGCCTCATATTCTTGATGACCGTCACCATATCCGAAACGACAGCAGTCGCAGTAGGAAGGCTGCCAGCCCCCGGTCCGTAAAACATCGTTTCCCCTACGGCTTCCCCATAAACGTATACAGCATTATACTCATTATTTACCGATGCTAACGGATGTGCTTCAGGAAGAAGTGCAGGCTGGACACTTACTTCGACCCTATCCCCTGCCCTGGAAGCGACGCCGATCAACTTCATTGTATAACCAAGCTTCTTACTATATCTCAAATCCTCTTCGGATATCTCGGTTATGCCCTGTACCTCAACATCATTCAAGCCTATGTTCATTGAGAACCCGAGTGTTGAAAGGATCGCCATTTTACGGGCCGCATCCAAACCGCCTACATCGGCTGTCGGATCGGATTCAGCAAATCCCAGCTCCTGAGCTTCCTTCAATACGTCATCATATGCTCTGCCTTCCTTGCTCATTTTCGTTAAAATGAAGTTTGTCGTTCCATTGACGATTCCCATCATTTTCGTGATGCGGTCAGAAGATAATCCATCCACAAGTCCGCGTAAAATCGGAATTCCCCCTGCAACACTTGCTTCATAGAACAAATCACATTGATTCTCGGTGGCCAATTCCAGCAATTCCGGTCCATATAAAGCCATTAGGTCTTTATTGGCCGTAACGATATGCTTTTTATTCTTTATTGCCTCTATCAGATAACCGCGTGTTTCTTCGATTCCACCCATCACTTCTATTACAACATCAATCTCGGGATTCGAAAGGATATCCTCAGGATTGTCAGTTAACATACCTTTATCGATCTCGACAAGCCTCTCCTTCGTCGTGTCTTTGACTAGTATCTTCTTAACGGATATGGAACAGCCCACTTGGTGCATGAGCTTGTCCTGATGCCTTTCAATGATTTGTACGACTCCTGATCCAACTGTACCTAACCCCAATAAACCGATCGAGATGGCTTTCATATTTTGGTTCCCCCTTAAAAACTGTTTGCCTGAAGAAGACGTTTGTATTTGTATAGTAGACATTATATGTTTAATTCATATAATTAGCAATAGTTGAAAAGATGAATGCACGAACTTTTTTCGTCCATCTCTTGAACGAGTAAGAACGGGTAAAGCTAAACTTTTATGGGAAACCATTTTGGTGATCATTACTTAACGCTCTTCAATGAATCATTTGTACCCATTACAATATGCGGCTTTTGCACGGGATCCATCCATTTCAGTAAACTGAGGACATTCTTTTCGGCCGTGGCCGTACACCCAGCCGTCGGTTTTGCACTCCCTCTCCATACATGAAGAAAGATTGCACTTCCTTTTCCTTTTACGATGGGATTCGTATTATAATTGATGACTGCCCCATACTTATAGAGTTCATGATTCATCCTTTCGAAAGACTTCCATTTAACTGCAGGATTACCTTTATAGGTTTTCCACTTGTTATAATCCGTGGATGTCTGATCATCAACCCAGTAGTCATATTTGGTCGTTTTCTTATAACTCATTTTCACTCCTGCCGGCTTCGTTTCGCTTCCAAAGGCCGTACCAAAGGAAAAAATCCCGACCGGGGATTTCCCATCACCCTCTTTTTTGCTCTTCGTGAAGCCGTTCTTCCCAATGACACCGTCCATCTTCTTCAATGCCCGGCGCCATTCCCCTTGTTTCTTCTCATAAGTTTGGATCGTGACCTTCGTATCACCCATCGCTTTACCTGTCACAGATACAACTTGGTTAACGCCTTTTCTCCCATCGAATTTCTTCAAAATGGCTTTTTCACCGGAACTGAAAACCTCTTTTGCATCCGCCATATTGATATATGCTGTCTTGTTTGAGTGACAGACCTTATACCAGCTTCCAGTTCTTCCGCTTGCCGACAATTCTTTATTTTTCTTATAAGTTTTTAATGTTTTACTTGCAGCCGACGCTTTTTCCTTCACATCCGCTTCAGACTTCATGACAATCTTGAATTGAGTTACTTCGCAGCCCGTTTTCGTTTCAGCTTTCGCAAGATTTGCCGTTTGGATGAATAAAAGGGCTATAAGGGCGGCCATCATCAATCTTTTCATGGTCCCATCCTTCCGCAGTGATCAACTATCTAATTATTCTAAAAAATCTTGTTATCATCATAACATAGTAAGTAAGGATGAATCATATTTCTTTCCCGTTTTTATCTAAATCCAGTCAATTTTAGGCAAATCATATTGCTTGGCAGGGACCTCTGCCAATTCATAAAAATGTTTGAGGAAGGACTCATATTGTTGGGAGGATTTCGTGATCGAGGATAGTTTATCTTCCAATTGGTTCGACCTCGATTCCGTCGTTTTTGAAAAATACTCTTCCACAGTTTCAAAATAATGAATGGGAAATAGCATCCTCGAATATAATAACCGGGCCGAAAAGCTGGAGAACGGTTCTATGGACTGATATTCGTGAAAAAAATGGGCAATCCCCCGCTGATGGGTATGCACATGTTGAAAATAATGTTCCCTCACCCATTCCGCGACATCCCTTGTTCCGTGGTCAAATACCCAATCGAACGGATTTTTCATCCACTTATTGCTTCTCCAGGTATCATGTAAAAAACGTTCATAACATACCGTTCCACTATCGACAATTTGCGGGGTATCATCGATTTCCGTGTCGACTAAATATTGAATCGCATTTTCACCCAGGACCATATAATAGGGAAAGGTTTCTATAAATAATTTTTCAAACTGGTTATCAGGATGGGCGCTGAGCTTATCCCGCCAAATCTTTTCTAACTGATCGATCCTTCGTTCCCAGAGTTCTTTCCATTTGCCGATCCTTGAACATGTTCGAATCGTATCATTAATAGTTCTCCCACGCTGATGGAATCTTGCCAGACGTCTTCCTGGGTTGAAATTTTTCGGACCTTCCAATGCCTGATTGGCAAGAAGGACGAATAACTGTTCATCTGCTTCCGAAACATAGCTCCCATGATTGGCAAGGACAAAGGCGGATACGTGACGATCACCTTGTGAAATCAGATGTTGGGACATTTTATAACGTTCCACTAATTCCTCCTGCTCCATATTTTCAATGGGAACGATACTGTAAACCATATTCCCTGAACGGAAGCTTGGAAACCTGACATTGGCTTCCTCAAGCTCCACCTGTATACCATAATTATTAAAAATGATTTCTTCTATCATGGAATGGCCCCCTTCATCAAATGGATATAATAAATATTGGACATCATATACTTATATATATGTGGAGTAACCCGTTTTCTGAATGATTATCGAAACCTTATAAGAAATTCCAATCAAAACATCTTCCGTGGGTTTTCAGTTTAATCAAATCAAACTACCTGCATTAGAACTTTAATATAGAGAAATGGGTGATGACATGGCTAATATTGAACAATCAATGTCTGAAAAAACGGCTCGAAAATGGCTAATTGAACGAGGAGTGAAATTGGAGGATATCGCTGAGCTTGTCATGTATTTACAATCCGGCTACCATGAAAATCTCCAATTGTCCGATTGCCTTCACAATGTCGAACGGGTACTTTCAAAACGCGAGGTCCAAAATGCCATCCTTACCGGCATTCAGTTGGATATTCTAGCTGAGAAAAAACTGCTCGAGGAGCCTTTGCAGAGCATCATTGAAATAGATGAAGGCCTATATGGGGTCGATGAAATATTGGCTTTTTCAATTGTGAATGTTTATGGATCCATCGGCTTTACCAATTATGGTTTCATCGATAAACAAAAGCCGGGTATCTTAAAATATTTAAACGATAAAAGCACGGGTAAGGTGAACACCTTTTTAGATGATATCGTTGGGGCGATTGCAGCTGCCGCTTCAAGCCGGCTTGCCCATAGAAGCGAAAATGCGGAATAGTAAACTTATGATATTCACGACATAAAAAAAAACCAGGGCTGCATTCGCAGGCCTGATTTTTTTCATTCGAAGCGCCATAAGTCAAGGGTGTCCACTACATGCGTCGGCTGCTCCTTATATTGCTTTAAGCGTTCTTTTGTCGTTACGCCCGTATGTACAAGCAGTGTATCGATCCCTGCATTGATGCCGGCAAGGATATCCGTATCATAGTTATCTCCAACCATGATCGTCTCTTCTTTAGGCACCCCTAGTACTCTTAGAGCTTGCTCCACTATGACGGATTCAGGTTTTCCGATGAAAATCGGCTGTACCTGGGTCGAAACGGAAACTACGGAGGTCAAGGCACCATTCCCCGGTAAAAGGCCTTGCTCAGTTGGAATGGCAATATCACCATTGGTCGAAATGAAAACAGCGCCATTCCTTACAGCAAGACAGGCTTTTGACAACTTTTCATAATCGACCCCGCGGTCGATGCCCATTACCAGAAAGTCTGGATGCTCTTCCACAAGCTCCATTCCTTTTTCCTTAAGTGCCTCGATGATGCCTTCTTCACCCACCACATAAACCGATGCATCTTTCTTTTGTTCAGCTATGTAATTGGCAGTGGCCATGCTTGTCGTGAAAACCTGGTCATCTTCCGTCGATATGCCGATGCTTCTCAATTTATCCGCTACTTGTGCCGGAGTCCGGGATGAATTATTGGTGACGAATAAATAAGGGATATCCCTGTTCCTTAGGTCATTAATAAACCCTGCCGCTTCCGCAATTTGTTCAGTACCGCGATACATGGTGCCATCCAAGTCAATTAAATATCCTTTATACGACTTCATTTGAATTCGCCTTCCTAACGCTGCTAGTTTTTAAAAGCTGATACAGGTCCCAATTCATTTGTTAAATAGTTCCTAACCAAATCCGGGAATTGCTTGAATGCCCCGATATTTTCCGAAAATACGGCATGCAGTTCTGTGTGATTCACTTCAATGAAGTCTTGGACCAGCATTTTCCTTAGCGGCAAGACCTTTTTGAATTGTATCGCTTTTTCTTCAGAAATGACTTTTTCATCTTGAAGGATATCGATAATATCTTCATAACTTCCTGGATCACGCATAATAAAACCATCAATTACCGCATTTCCTACGTCCAACACGGAATCGATGGAAGTTTGTATGAGCCTTTCAGCGATAAGTTCCGCAAGATCTCCATCCCAATTATCATGCCCTTCAAAAAGTCCAAGCTGCTTTTCAAGAAAACCTAATATTTGTTCAATCTTTTGGCGGTCTACAAAGTACATTTTTTTCCAGATCCTTTCTGATCTAAGATGATATAGGGAATCATTGGTTGAATGGGCGGCATAGTTAAAACCCTGTGCCGAACAACCTTATTCCTTAATGATACCATAGCTTCTCCCTTACTCTCAATTCCTTCAACCACAACCATTGTACCATCCAATAACTAACAGAAGCTGGTGCGTTACACTTTGCCATTTCCATGGGTGCATTTCCCGACAGCAACTCCAGGAAAACCAATTCACGATCCCATTTTTATTCTTACCATTTTCATTTAATCGATGAACGCTTATGATTGCCGGAGCATCTTGAGGAACGACTTAGGTTCTCATGCAGAAGCCCCGTAAAATGTCTGTTCCCCTATTGAAGTCACTTTGTTATGATGGAACTACAAATGTGAAGATAAGAAGGGAATGATACTATGGAAGATCGTTTTTATTTATACAATGACGTCGTGGATTCAAAAACCCGGTTCATAAGCTTCATGGGAGAGGAATCAAGATTCGACCTGGCCATTACGACTACCGATCGTTTTTATGGAAAGAAGCTTGTTTTAAATATGCAGAGCAACCGTTTCGCGATTATTGGGCCTGATGATTTAGAAGAGGAAGGCTATCTTGAGCATGCCTTTCAGTTATCAGAAGCGGAAGCCGAAGAACTGCGTCACTTTTTAATGGAAATCGTCTGAACGCCGAAGTTTTTCATCTTAAACGGGAAACCTACTGAATGTAAGATCGATTACATGAGGGGGGATTATCTTGGACAAAGAAGAATACCACGATTTTTCCAATGTCGAAAAACAGAGGGATTATTTAATTCCTGAAGAATTTCCCGAAGGACCTTTTGGATCAGCCATAGCAAAAGATGCACCAGTTCAGAATAAAAACACCCCGTGGCAGGAAGGGCAACGTTATCAAAGTGCCTTTAATTATGAAAATAAATCGTTGCACGAAGGTTTACCTCGACAATATCCTGGTGCTCATCCGACACATGATGATTCAGAAAAAGATGAACAGCCTCCATATAAAGGATATGGTAGCTCTTAACATGGAAGGCCAGAGTGAATTCTGGCCTTTTTATTTCTTTATTTTCTTCACGACGAAATAAGGACAGCCAAAATTGCAGTATTCATATAAATATTCACTAAGCGTGCTTATTTTCGTATCAAAGGTCGCTTTCTGATTATTATCATCAAAAAATCCACGCAGCCTCAATTGCCCGTAACCCCAATCCCCTACTATATAATCATACTTCGTTAAAATCTCACTGTATCTGGCCTTAAACGCTTCTTCGTTATAGCCTTCCCTTTCATTCTCAATTATTTCATAGGTCATGTTATTGATGTTAATCATTGTTTTCACCTCTCATATGTACATTCCTTCTTTAAATTATAACTGATTCCCCATCAATTACTAAGCGAAAAATAGAGAAATATGTTCATCCTAAAGTTACGGGGGTGTTATTGATGAAAAAAACGATAATAACGATAGGTTTAAGCTCGATTATTGCACTAACCGGATGTGCTGATAAAGAAAAAGATCTGGGGATGGGTGCAAAAAACCATGCCGGTAACCCAACAAACGTAAATAATCCGACTCAATATTATGATGAGGATTATCGTAATAATGACAATAAAAGTGATGATTTCGGTTTTACCCGCACTAATAGTGCAACCATTGATGGCCGTAACATTTCCAACAAAGCTGCTTCCATTGACCGTGAACAACTGTCTGATGTCATTTCTAAACTGAGTGTTCAGATTCCAAATGTCAATGATGCCGCTACCCTCGTTACTGATGAGGAAGTGCTTGTCGTATATGATACAAATGCCAAGGATCGGACGGAAACCGCAGACCAAGTTAAACGCACAGCCATGTCCGTCGTGCCTCGCTATTATCATGTCTACGTCAGTGATGATTATCAAACCCTTGCCCAAGATGTCGAGAATTTCTCGACATTGAAATCCGGCAGCAAAGGGATCGACTATACGATCGAACAAACCATCAAAAGAATGCTGAAGTCGCCTCAAGGATACAAAATGAGTGACGGAGAAAATGAAAACGGGGAAATGGTTAACGATAAAAGAGATCATCACGATAACATCCATCAAAAAATGGATAACCGTTAATAAAAAAGGACCGAATTTTTTTCGGTCCTTTATTTCACTCTATTTCAATAATTCTTCACCTTTGTTTTGCTTATGTTTTGCCGCAGCATTAACCTGTTCATCCGCATGGTAGGATGAACGGACAAGCGGACCGGATTCACAGTGGCTGAAGCCTTTTTCCAATGCACGTTCCTTCAGCTCGGCAAATTCCTCAGGCGTGTAGTATTTCAGCACCTTTAAATGCTTTTTAGTCGGCTGCAAATACTGCCCGATCGTCATGATATCCACATTATTAGCCCTTAGGTCATCCATTGTCTCGAGGATTTCCTCCCGCGTTTCACCCAAACCTACCATTAAACTGGACTTTGTCGGGATTTCCGGATACAGTTCCTTGGCCCTTCTTAAAAGCTCCAATGAACGTTCGTACTTGGCCTGAGCCCGTACACGGTCGGATAAACTTCTGACAGTCTCTATATTATGGTTCAGGATATCCGGTTTAGCATCCATCAAAGTCTTGATATTTTCAAACAACCCGCCCATATCAGACGGTAATACTTCAATTGATGTAAAAGGGTTTTTGCGTCGGATGGCACGGACCGTTTCAGCGAAAACTTCAGCGCCTCCATCCTTTAAATCATCACGGGCAACAGCTGTAATGACGACATGTTTTAAATTCATCAAAACAACGGAATCGGCAACACGCTCCGGTTCAGCCCAGTCCAATTCATTCGGACGTCCGGTCGTAACAGCACAAAAACGGCAAGCCCTTGTACAGATTTCACCCAGGATCATGAAAGTAGCCGTCCTTCTCACTGCCCAGCATTCGTGAATATTCGGACACTTTGCCTCTTCACAGACAGTATGAAGATTTTTCTCGCGCATCATATTTTTTAAACCGAGGTAATTTTCGTTAGTATTAAGCTTTATTTTCAACCAATCTGGTTTTCGAAGAATTTCTTTATTTGTAGAAGACATGAAAATGCCACTCCATTCTATAGAAATTAACACACCCTACTTTAACAATAAAAAAGCATTTATACAAGTTATAGTTGGTTTCCCATTATTTATTTTTCATGATTATAGCTAAATCAGCAAGACTATAAAAGATGGATGGACTGATGTCTTTTAAATACGGAGAATGTCATGAAAGGAGCCTGCCCCGTTGAAAAAATTATTCCTTCTTACCATAACTTGTTTGTTTATTTTGAATGCACCAGGCCAAGTGGCTGATGCTGCCGATACCCCAAATGCTTATGCCGGGAGAATGGAGCTATATAAAAATATGGAGGCCACCCTCCAAATCCCGTGGTATTACCTTGCTGGAGCTGATCAATATGAGCACAGCCTCAGGGCTGCACGAAGGGATTTAGAGCCGGCAAAGGGTTTGATAGGCATCCACATCGAGCCTTCAAAGTGGAGCGGGGCCCTCAATCCTGACTTAAACGACGTGAACCCGCTCACGATCACATTTTTTGATGGGCTGGGCCAGGATGGCAATGGTGATGGCAAAGCTGATATCACTAATGATACAGATCGATTGTATGCTTTTTCGAAGCATCTCCAATCATATGGTGCAGATGAAGATAATATCCGGATCGGCTTGTGGGATTATTATAAACGAGATAAAGCCGTCAGCATCATTATCGGCAATGCCGAGATTTATAAAAAATATGGCCGGTTGGATCTACATGAAAAGGCCTTCCCGGTTCCAGTACGAACTCATTATACGTACTTAAATACATGGGGAAGCGCTCGCGGATGGGGCGGAAGGAGAATCCATGAGGGCACTGATATTTTTGCGGATTATAGCCTTCCCGTTCGTTCCACGAGCTATGGAATCATTGAAATGAAAGGCTGGAATAAATTCGGCGGTTGGCGGATTGGGATTCGGGATTTAAATAATACCTATCATTACTTTGCCCATTTAAGCGGCTTTGCCAAAGGGTTGAAAGTCGGACAAATCGTCGAGCCCGGACAAGTCATCGGAGGTGTCGGCAGTACAGGTTACGGCCCTCCAGGGACTTCCGGAAAATTCCCTCCCCATCTCCATTACGGAATGTACAAAGACAATGGAATTACGGAATGGAGCTTTGACCCTTACCCGTATCTAAGATTATGGGAAAGGAAAGATCTGGCTAAAAAGCAAAAGTGAGCGGCGTGAATTTTACGCTGCTTTTTTTTGATTCGAACATAAACCTCTGAACTTGATGCATAGTTATTAGTAAAGGGGGCTAAAGCGTGTTCCGAAAAAGATTTCGAACGAAGAAATTCCGAAAAAAGGGGCCTCTTCCCACCCGAAAAGTATTTCTCTATTCATTTATCCTGTTTATCATATCAAGCATCATGACTCTTTGGTACGTGGACAAATCAATCGAACCTGTGATCATGAGTGTAGCCGAATATGAAATCAAACGGATTGCAACGGAAACGATTCATGAATCGGTTGATGAGAATATAGCGAAGGTCGACATGAACAAAATCATCACCAACAACAAGGGTGGTAAGGAATCCAGTTCTTCCTATAGCTTCAATCCGGTCATATACAGTGAATTGCGGGCTAACATTACGAATGATATTCAAAAAAAGCTTGGCATCAAACAAGGAAACCCTTTTAAAACAGGTTCAGCCAAAATAAATGATGAACAATATAAAAGTGTGGTCTATTATATACCATTTGGTGTCGTAACCGGGAATAATCTCCTTTCCAATTACGGACCTGAAATCCCAGTGAAAATGTCGGTCATCGGGAATGTTGAATCGGATTTGAGGACAAAACTGACAAACGCAGGCATCAATAATGTTTATTATGAATTGATAGTGGATTTTGATGTCAATATCCAAATCGTCATCCCCTCATTCACAAAGGAGACCAAGGTGAGTCAGGAAGTGACAGTCGGAAGCCTGTTGATCGAAGGTGATGTTCCAAGTTATTTTAGTAACGGAAACGGTTCGGTGGCACCTCCCATCATGAAGGAAAACAAGGAATGAAAAAACCAGCTTATCCTTGAGGTTAGGCTGGTTCTTGTATATTGAGACATTTCATGATAAGCAAATGCAGGTTTTTATTCAAGTCCACTTCATACGGCTCTTTTATTTGCTCCCCATCTTCTTCAAGAATCCTTATCATGGAGCGGTCTCCTATCCCCTCGTTCTGAGCGGATACTACCCCTTTCCTCCCATCATTCAATTCAACGTATAGACCATTAGGATAAATGGCAACCGCCCGGCGGAAAGCCTCGATGACCGTTTTGTCGAACTTTTTCCCGACTCCGGCATAAAGGACTTCCAATCCTTGATGCGGCAGCATGGCCTTACGGTAAACCCGATTGGAAGTCACGGCATCAAACACATCGGCAACGGCAATGATCTTGCCGAAATAATGGATTTCGTCCCCCATTATCCCCCGGGGATATCCTGATCCATCTAACCGTTCATGGTGCTGATAGGCACAATTCGCAACTATAAGGGAAATGGTATGAACATTTTTGATTAGATGGAAACCGTAATCGGCATGCTTTTGGATTTGTTCAAACTCCTTTTCCGTCAACTTACCGGGTTTATGGAGGATTTCCAAAGGCACGAGCATTTTGCCGACATCATGTAAAATCGCTCCCAGCACGAGAATTTCGAGATTCTTATCATTGATATTCAATTCCATCCCGATCGCCAGAGTATATAAGGTCACATTGAAGGAATGAGTAAAGATATAGTCATCGTATGTATAAACGTCGGCCAATAAAGTCATTAACTCTTTATTCCTTTTCAGCTCGCCCATGATGTTCGAACTAATTGAGTGAACTTGACGTTAGCCTGCTCTATCGTGAATGACCCAGCAAGGTTCATTTTGTTTTTCATGTCCAGGAAAGTGGTTTCAATCGTATTAATGGCTTCTCTTCTTAGTTTCCCTGACACTGGGGGCATGGGAATAATGTCATCCGTCCTGGAATCTTGAATGTAAACAAAGGGAATATTAAGGGACACCAGTCGATTGATCATTTTCTGCGTTAATGTAAGACCCTCGCACAATAGGATATGGCCCCGATCATTATGGATGTTTTTACCGAGCCTCGCTCCAGGGCTTAGGGACTTTGTAATAGCTAGCCTCATACTTGTACTCCATTTCCCCATTCAATATTTGTAAATCAAACCGGTTCTTTCCTTTATAAGGATTATCGGAAAGTATTTTGATGAATGAATCTGTTTGAACGCATTTATTGAAAAAATATCAGCATTTTCTTTGATAAAAAAATAAGGCCCCCTTCTGGAAAAAAGAAAGCCCCCCCCCTTTTCAAATCATTTTGATTAATGCCTCTTTACCAAGCATACCTGGATGAATGCCCCTTTCCACAGCCTCCCAGGTAACTGATTCAAGCGGCGCTTCCAATAGTTCTTCAATCGATTTAACTCCTGTGGCCCTTCCTGCAAGGATTTTACGATCTCTCAATTTATCATTCAGCAGTCCAACATCTAACGCACCGCACATTATATACCCTTTTTCGGACGCGACAGCAAGTAAATTCGTTTTGGGAAGTCTGACAGAAATGGCTAGGAATGTATGATTATCAAGAATTATTGGGATCATGTTAATCAATTGGTTTCTCCCCTCTCTTCCCCATACTTTATGAAAAAAAGGGCGAAACCGTGATTTAGAGTTTGGCGTTTATGTATATTTTTCCCAACTTCCATAAAAGGATATCCCGTAAGAATTCCGGCAGTAAGTATTCCTTGCGATCGGAGCGCTGGATACTTGGAAAGAAGTGTCCAAACGTGAACATATCAGGTATTGCCAGTTTATAGGACTTATCCGTCTGCAGCTTCTCCCCTTTTATAAGTATCCCTTTTACGATCCCATTCTCCATTTCGTTAAATTCAATTTGATCATAATGCATGACTCCCATGATTTTCCCGCGGAAACCGAAACCTTTCACCTGAATATGAGGCCACTCCTCATTTCTCGATTGCATTAAGATTTCTTTTAATTCATTCCCATTCACTTCAACGACGCAAGGATTGATGGGATGTGGACAGATTCTGTGAATATCCCCTTTTGTGACAGGTCCCTTTGGCAGCCCTTCGAGCAGAAGACCGGCATTCAAAAAGGAACAATCCGCCTGAGTCCACTCCCTTAGGGCATTCCCAAGGAGCTCAGTCAAAGGACTTCTTTTGAACCAATCATTATCCAGTGCTTCGGGTAAATCCACTGCAACCTGTTTTAGCGTCTCCCCTCCGGCCTGGTATATCTCTTCGATCCATGACCGTTCATTCTCCAATTCCAAAAAGTCATTGGTATCATAAAGAATGGCTTTCTTATGGCTAACTTTCTTTTCCTGATTGACGGTCATTTCCACCTGTCCAACATAGAAACCATATTTCCCTGCACCGCAAAGGAGTGTGTCATTGATCAATTTACCTTGGTGGAGGATGTGGTGGGTATGCGCGCCAAGTATGATGTCAATCTCCGGAAAATCCTCTGCCATCCTTTCATCATCGTGGATGCCCAGGTGGGAAAGGATGACGATTACATCCGCCTCCGTTTTGACCTTTTCGAGCTGCGCCTTCAACTCCGCGAATGGTTCTGTTATTTCCCAGCCCATCGCAGAATAAAACTTTTGGAAAAAGGCTGTCAAACCTATCATGGCAATTTTGGTGCCTTTTACCGTCGTATGTATCCAATATGGCAGCGCCCATTCCGGCCTTTCATAATCACCGTAATAAATATTGGCTACCAAGACCTTGAACTTTGCATGATCATATAAGGAGTCTAACGCATCATGAGGTAAAGTGATGCCTTCATTATTGCCGATGGTCACATATTGGTAGCCCGCTTCTTTAAGCAGTTCAATATTCCCTTTACCCAACGTACCTTCTGTATATGGATGCCAGCGGTCCACATGATCGCCTATATCCAGTATGATCGCTTCTTCTCCCGTTTCTTGATGAAGTTGTCTTCTTTCTTTAAGAAACTTATCAATTCGAGGCCAATTCTCAAAATGACTATGGAGATCATTGGTGTGATACAAATGAATGATTTCTGACATCATTTCTCCTCCTCGTTTATCCTGTGATACCTTGATATATAAGACGTAAACCAATGATTATCAGCACTATTTTCAACATATTTTCCAGCGAGGCACTTTTTAGGCGCGTATTGATGAATGCGCCCAATTTAGCACCGAACCATGCACCCGGAATCAGGGCAAAAGCATATGGCCAATTTACATTTCCAAGGGAAATATGCGTGATCGAATTAGTGATGGAAGATAGAAATACCATGAACATCGAAGTCGCTACAGCCATATGCGGAGGGAAGAAGAATAGAAGCATCATGACGGGTACCATTAAGGCCCCACCGCCAATTCCAAATAACCCTGAGCTGAATCCCACGAAAAAAGAAATCAATACAGCCAGAAGGGGATGGTAACCATAGGAAAATGAATGTCCATTTTCAGTTTTATACGTCTTCACTATTTTCCCTTTTCCAGGCTTGAAAAGCATTGGCTTCAAACGATTCTTCACTAATAACACGATAGCCATGAAAACCATGAAAATCCCAAAGTACAATGAAAAAGCTTCGGCGTTAAGGTTTTTATTCACATAAGCCCCTATCATTCCACCAGGTGCACTGCCAATAAAAAAGATTAAGCCGGCCTTATAATCCACCACTTTATGTTTTAAATAAGATAAAGTGGAAGATAGGCCGGTAAAAATCATGATTACGGTTGAAACACCTACGGCGACCTGAGGAGTCAGCTCATTGATAATATTCGTAGATGCACCTAAATATAAAAGAGAAGGCACAATGATGATGCCGCCGCCCAGACCGACAAGTGCGCCGATTGCTCCCGCTAATAATCCAATACCCACTAATACTAACCATACCATGAAGAAATCCGCCTTTACCTGTTTGTGAGGATATACCTCTCTAGCTTGTCACATCATCTCTTTATTCATTATATAATTCCCCTTAAAACAAACCAAGCTGCTTAGGAGCCAGCCCTTCATATTCTATACCAAGCAACTCAATCATTTGTTTGGCATTATCAGCGGCATCTCCGCCTGAGTTATTATTGAACAGGACATATATCTCCTTGGATCCCCTTTCCAATTTCCTAATTTTTTCCACCCATTCTGTCAATTCCTGATGATTATATCTATATAAGTACCTGACCTCACGCCAATTATCACCTGAAGAGGCCCTTTGCCAACCATGCAGGTTACGTCCATGAAAGCGTATCAGGGTTTTATCTTTATTGGTGGCATGCAGAACGACAGGAATGGATCCCTCTCCAGCCTGCGGCTCATCGCATATAGTATGGATCCAGCCTTCCTTTTCGATAAAGTCCAAAGTTTGCTGGAATACATTGGGCCTGTACCAGCTTTGATTCCGAAATTCAATGGCAGCTGGAATATCGCCCATTTCAGTTTTGCACCATCGCAGGTAATTCACATTTTCCCGTTTACAATCAAACCATGGCGGAAACTGAAATAAGACCATCGCTAGCTTACCGGACTTCTGATAAGCTTCCAGAGAGTCGCAAAATGCCTTGAACATTTCCTTCTTGCTTTCAAAAGGGATTTCCCCACGCTGATGTCCTGTCATCCCTTGATAGGCTTTAACGACAAACTGGAATGATGCAGGCGTCTCGGATACCCACTTTTCACTGTTCCTCTTTGGCTGAACTGCATAAAATGAAGCATCCACCTCCACAACGGGAAAATGAGCACCGTACTCTTTAAGTTTATCACGTTGGGACACACCGCCATGATACAAACTATCATGATCACCCCAACCGGTCACACCAACATAAATCATCTGCATCATCACTCCTTTGGGACAGGCCCTAATTACTGGACTTCTTCTTTTATTATTTTTTACCCTTATTGAGCCATATCTAATCTTTGGTATTAGGGTGTAAATATCAAAAACAAAAAGCCTGCCAGACAGACCCGGCAGGCTTTTTGTATGAATGGTTATCCTAAATCGCTCTACAGGCAGACCAGTCGGTTATTAACCGATGGATCCTTCCATTTCGAACTTGATCAGACGGTTCATTTCAACCGCATATTCCATTGGAAGTTCTTTTGTAAATGGTTCGATGAAGCCCATTACGATCATTTCCGTTGCTTCTTGCTCAGAGATTCCGCGGCTCATCAAGTAGAACAATTGTTCTTCAGATACTTTGGAAACCTTCGCTTCGTGTTCAAGGGAAATGTTATCATTCAAGATTTCATTGTAAGGGATCGTATCAGATGTAGACTGATTATCCATGATTAATGTATCACATTCAATGTTGGAACGAGCTCCATCCGCTTTACGTCCGAAATGAACGATACCACGGTATGTTACTTTACCGCCCTGTTTGGATATTGATTTTGATACAATCGTTGAAGATGTATTAGGCGCTAGGTGAATCATTTTTGCTCCTGCGTCTTGGTGTTGGCCTTTGCCGGCAATGGCAATCGATAATGTCATACCGCGAGCGCCTTCACCTTTTAAGATGACAGCAGGATATTTCATTGTCAATTTGGAACCGATGTTACCATCGACCCATTCCATTGTTGCGTTAGCGTCACAAACCGCACGTTTCGTAACCAGGTTAAACACGTTGTTTGCCCAGTTTTGGATCGTCGTGTAACGGCAGTAAGCATCTTTCTTGATGACGATTTCAACAACCGCGCTATGAAGGGAGTTAGTCGTATAAACAGGTGCTGTACAACCTTCGACATAGTGAACGGATGCGCCTTCATCAACAATGATGAGCGTACGCTCGAATTGCCCCATGTTTTCAGAGTTAATCCGGAAATAAGCTTGAAGCGGAGTATCCACTTTAACGCCCTTTGGTACATAGATGAAAGATCCGCCTGACCAAACTGCTGAGTTCAATGCAGAGAATTTATTGTCAGTAGGCGGGATCGTTTTCCCAAAGTGCTCACGGAAGATATCTTCATTTTCACGAAGTGCTGAGTCCGTATCTTTAAAGACGATACCCAATTCTTCCAATTCTTCTTTCATGCTATGGTAAACCACTTCTGATTCGTATTGAGCAGATACGCCGGCAAGATATTTTTGTTCGGCTTCAGGAATTCCCAATTTATCAAAAGTCTGTTTGATTTCTTCAGGAACTTCATCCCAAGATTTCTCTGATTTCTCTGATGGCTTAACATAGTATGTGATTTCATCAAAATTCAGGCTCTGCATGTCGCCGCCCCATTGAGGCATTGGCATGTTGTAAAAATGCTCCAATGATTTCAAACGGAAATCAAGCATCCATTGAGGTTCATCCTTCATTCGAGAAATTTCTTCCACGATTTCTTTTGTCAGACCACGCTTTGAACGGAAGATGGAAACATCTTTATCCGCAAAGCCATATTTATAATCGCCGATTTCAGGCATTTTCTTTGCCATAGCTCGTATTCCTCCATTTTCAAATGGCTGAATTACAACAGCTCATTTTAGTTTAATTATTCCTTCAATCCCTTTTCCATGGCTTTCCAAGCTAAGGTAGCACACTTGATTCGGGCTGGGAATTTAGAAACACCTTGAAGGGCTTCAATATCCCCAAGGTCCATCTCATCGTCGTATTCTTTTCCCTGGATCATTAAGGAAAAAGTCTCGGATATCGCTAGGGCAGTATCAACGTCTTTGCCCTTAATGGCTTGAGTCATCATGGAAGCCGAACTCATGGATATCGAACAACCATCACCATCGAATTTAACATCGCTGACCTTGCCATCTTCAATCTTCATCGTTAAACGAATCCGATCGCCGCAAGTTGGATTATTCATATCGATTGTCATGCTTCCATCTTCTAGCATGCCCTTATTACGTGGTTTCTTATAGTGATCCATAATGACTTGACGGTAAAGTGTATCTAAGTTATCAAAAGACATTACTGAAATACTCCTTCGTTTTAACAAGCCCGGACACGAGCTTATCAATATCTTCTTCCGTGTTATATAGATAGAAACTTGCTCTTGCCGTCGATGATACGTCCAGCCATTTCATTAATGGCTGTGCGCAATGATGACCGGCACGGACAGCAATTCCATCTGCATCAAGAACGGTAGCGACATCATGTGGATGTACGTCATTAATATTAAAGGTTATTACACCCGCACGCTTTTCTGCATCTTTAGGACCGAATATGGTCAGCCCTTCGACAGCTGACATTTTTTCCATTGCATAAGCGGCGAGCTTATGTTCATGCCGTTCAATATTATCCAGGCCGATTTCTTCCAAGAAATCAATTGCAGCACCAAGACCGATGGCGCCGGCAATGATTGGGGTACCGCCTTCGAATTTCCACGGGAGTTCTTTCCATGTAGACTCATGCAAACCTACAAAATCGATCATCTCTCCGCCGAATTCAATCGGCTCCATTTTTTCCAGAAGTTCTTTTTTGCCATATAATACGCCGATACCTGTTGGACCGACCATTTTATGACCCGAGAAGGCAAAGAAATCACAATCCAGATCACGGACATCCACTTTTAGGTGCGGCGTGCTTTGCGCCCCGTCGACTACCATTACGGCACCGTGTTCATGGGCAATTTTCGCGATTTCCTTCACAGGATTGATGACACCAAGTACATTCGAAACCTGCATGATGGAAACGATTTTCGTTGCGTCCGTAATTGTTGCCCTAACATCATCAAGGGAAATCGTGCAATCCTCTTGAAGCGGAATATACTTCAGTACAGCGCCTTTTTCTTTGGCAAGCTGCTGCCACGGAATGATATTACTGTGATGCTCCATATAAGAGATGACGATTTCGTCACCCTCTTTAATATTTGCACCACCGTAACTTCTTGCTACAGTATTCAAAGAAGTCGTTGTGCCTCTTGTAAAGATGATTTCTTCTGTAGAAGAAGCATTAATGAATTTACGTACCTTTTCACGTGCACCTTCATACGCATCCGTAGCTTTTGTTCCAAGTGTATGCACCCCGCGGTGAACATTCGAGTTGTATCCGCGGTAATATTGCTCAATCGCTTCAATCACTGCAGCCGGTTTTTGAGAGGTTGCAGCACTATCTAAATAAACTAATGGCTGACCATTGACTTCTTGATCTAATATCGGAAAAAGCTTACGAATTTCGTATGGGTTCATTACTGTACTTTCCTTTCAATGACCGCTACTAATTGTTTTTTAACTCCCTCAATTGGAAGCTGGTTAACAACAGGGGCCAAGAATCCGTGAATGACAAGTCTTTCTGCTTCTTTCCTAGTAATACCGCGGCTCATTAAATAATACAGTTGAAGCGGGTCGACACGGCCGACGGAAGCAGCATGGCCAGCCGTTACATCATCTTCATCAATCAAGAGGATTGGATTGGCGTCTCCCCGTGCTTTTTCACTTAACATCAATACGCGTGATTCTTGTTCGGCATTTGACTTTGTAGCGCCATGCTCTATTTTCCCGATTCCATTAAAAATGGAGGATGCGGCTTCTTTCATGACACCGTGCTTAAGGATATAGCCCTCAGAGCGTTTGCCATAATGAATGATCGCTGTCGTAAAGTTCTGTTTTTGTTCCCCGCGTCCGACTACAACGGTTTTAGTATCACCGTGAGAGCCATCGCCCATTAGATATGTTGTATTATCTGATATCGTATTTCCATCGTTCATCAGGCCAAGTGCCCACTCAATACGAGCGTCACGTCCTGCCACCCCACGGCGGTTAACGTACGTCGTGAAGCCTTTAGAAAGGGTATCGACCGCTCCGTATTCCACTTTGGCATTCGCATTTGCAAACACTTCCGTTACGATGTTGGCAACCCCTTCGTTAGAGTCAACGCTTGAGAAGTAGTTCTCTACATATGTGACAGAGCTATTATCTTCCGCTACGATCAAGACATGGTTGAAAAGTGTAGTATCTGGATTATCCAATAGGAATACCGATTGGATCGGCTCTTTGATTTCTACATTTTTCGGAACATAAAGGAATGCTCCCCCATTAACTAATGCAGCATGAAGTGCCGTTAAACGATGTTCATCTATTTTAACGCCGTCTTTCATGAAATATTTTTGCACGAGCTCAGCATGGTCACGAGCCGCTGTTAAAATATCCGTAAAAATGACGCCTTGTTCTTTCACATTTGCTGACAGATTGATATGTGCCGGCGTATTATTGCGTTGAATGTATAAGTTTTCATTTTCTTCAATGATGGATTTAATTTCTTCCGGAAGCTCCTCTAAAGAGGCAAAAGCTTCACTTTCAACCGTATGAGTCTGGAAAGAAGTAAAATTCCATTTATCGATTTTCGTTTTATCCGGCTTTGGCATCGGGAGCTTTTCTAATTCAGAAAACGCTTGAATCCGAAGCTCGGATAACCAAGCTGGATCATTATTTTTAGTTGAATAGGAGCTTATATCCTCTTGTTCAAACGGTAATTTCGTTTCTGTAGTCATTGCAAATCCTCCTACTTACGCTTCTTCGCCAACAGTTTCGTCTTCAATGCCCAATTCTTGTTTGATCCAGTCATAACCTTCCGCTTCCAAGCGTGCAGCAAGTTCAGGACCGCCTGATTTAACGACACGTCCTTGCATCATAACATGTACAAAATCAGGAGTGATGTAATTTAATAGACGTTGGTAGTGAGTGATGATCAAGCATCCAAAGTCTTCTCCGCGCATTTCGTTGATTCCTTTTGAAACGACTTTAAGTGCATCGATATCTAGACCTGAATCAATCTCATCCAAGATTGCAATTTTAGGTTGGATCATCATTAATTGAAGAATCTCGTTGCGTTTTTTCTCTCCGCCTGAGAATCCTTCATTCAAATAGCGTTGCGCCATATCTTCATCCATTTCAAGGAACTCCATTTTTTGGTCCATTTGACGGATGAATTTCATCAATGAAATCTCATCGCCTTCTTCACGGCGCGCATTAATGGAAGAACGCAAGAAGTCAGCATTTGTAACACCGCTGATTTCACTTGGATATTGCATAGCCAGGAATAGACCGACACGAGCGCGCTCGTCTACTTCCATTTCCAATACATCTTCGCCATCGAATGTGATGCTTCCGCTAGTCACTTCATATTTAGGGTGACCCATGATTGCTGATGATAAAGTGGATTTACCAGTTCCATTTGGTCCCATGATCGCATGGATTTCTCCACCTTTGACTTCAAGGTTTACCCCTTTTAAAATCTCTTTACCTTCAATTGATACGTGAAGATCTTTAACCGTTAATGTAGAAGCTGACATAATAATACCTCCGTGAACTAATTCCAATTTTATTACCAGAAAGTAAAGATTACTTTCCTTACTGTAATTTGCGTAAAAGCATTCTCACTTTATTCTCATTCCAATTTTATAACAAATCCAATTTGGAATCAACTAAATAGATAAGGGTTTCCACTTCCGCCATGTTTAAAACCCGTCCTATTCTTACAATACTAACAGATATAGCCTGTTTACTGCATATTCATACTTATTTTAGCCTTTGTTAAAATTATCTTATTATTCAGCAAATCTTCATCCTTATTAATATATGTTCGAAGAATTCGATTGCAAGGTATGAACGTTCCGCTTTAAAAAGAAAAAAATCGGACTGTCAGGCATTATGTAAGTTTATCCAATAAGGCACCCCTTATTTATGGACCACTTTCCATTTTACCTCTACAGACCGATCTTTTAAAGAACTCTTTTATATGCTTATCCGTGAATTTTGCGTTGTAGGTCCAAGACCATTTTGTTGCACTTTACATGTTCCCTATCCCGTTCTTTCTCAACCTCGATACGGAGGTCTAGGTTTCTACTGTACTCACTGTAGCCAATCCCATGTGAAGACTGCATCGCCTTTTCCATTTCGCTTGTTACATTTAAATCTAGAGTATTGATAGTGAACCATCCTTTCAAATTTGTGTATCATTTTAATGCCTTCATTACCTCTATACCCTTCACTTTCATGATTAAACATAAAAAAAACGGCCCGAATTAAATCATGCCGCCAGATTGTAGACAAACTGGATGTCATTTGACTTTAAATTTGGACGTTACTTTCCACTTCAGGCACTCGCTTTCCGCGGGCGGTCCGGGAGCCTCCTCGACGCTTCGCGCCTGCGGGGTCTCCCTTGGACTCGTTTTTCCCGCAGGAGTCTCGTACCTTCCATTCCAATCCACTAAGACTAAGCAATCAGATAGAACCACTTTGCCTAAAGTCTTTATTCGTTCCATGCGTAAAACGATTGAAGAAGTTGGAATCAACATGATACCGTTGGTTTTCAGGTTAAGTTTCCATGATAAGTGCCTCACCTCTAAGTTCGGAAAAAATTATGAGCGACGCATTATGTAAAAGCTGAACGAACAAAACAGTTTGCCTATTCATTCATGCGGCGACAGACTGTAACGGATTTATGTTGAGGACGATAGTAACACCCGGAAATATTCATGATAGTCGTTTCTTAAGAGCATCTGGTTGAACAAGTGATTGAGAAAGTTGGAAAACCTGAAGCTGGTTGACGCAGATGCAAACTAACAAAACACCAGCTATTCTCTGTACAAGTCCTCGAACAAAAGAAAGGTTCTTTCGCAACCGTTTTGGTTGTTATCTCTGCCCATCCGGCAATCAACAACAAATAAAGAGGCCTATCGTGAGTAAAAATCGCTTTACAAATCCAATAAAAAAATCAAAAAGGTTCCGGAATGAGAACATTCCGGAACCTTTTTGTTTACAAACTGCGGCCTTAATTAAATCAGGTCGCCATTCTTGAATTATTTATCCGCCGGTACAACTGCACCTTCGTATTTCTCAAGGATGAAATCTTGAATTTCTTTAGAATGCAATACTTCTACAAGTGCTTTGATTTCTTCTTTGTTTTCATCGCCTTTGTTTACAGCGATGACATTCACATAAGGTGATTCGGAATCTTCAATCGCAATTGAATCTTTCAATGGATTCAAGCCAGCGTCGATTGCATAGTTAGAGTTGATCAAAACAGCATCGCCTTCGCCGCTTTCATAAATTTTAGGAAGCAGGGCCGCTTCATAATCAGCATCGAATTTAAGGTTTTTCTTATTTTCAACGATGTCTTTAGTTGTAGCCGTCGTTTTATCGATGCCTTCTTTCAAAGTG
Source organism: Peribacillus simplex (assembly GCF_030123325.1). NCBI lineage: Bacteria > Bacillati > Bacillota > Bacilli > Caryophanales > Bacillaceae > Peribacillus > Peribacillus simplex. Next base: position 5,358,985 of record NZ_CP126106.1, read on the forward strand.
ATCAGGCCATTCTTTTCCAAAAGGGATAAAGCGCGTCCATGGTCAGCGACAGAGCTGCTCAAAATGATCGTTGCCCCATCAGGTAGTTTATCGATGCTTTTATATTTTTGAGAGTATAGTGCTATTGGCTCGATATGGATTCCGCCAGCATTGACGAAATCATATCCATTTTCTTTAATTTGCGACTCTAAGTAAGGAATGTGCTGAAAATAGTTAGCATCCAATTCCTTATCATTCAACGCCTTATTCGGTAAAACGTAGTCCTGGAATGTTTCGATTTCCAATTCGATTCCTTTTTCTTTAAGAAGCGGCTTAGCTTCCTCAAGGATTTCAGCATGCGGAACATTGGATGCCCCTACAACTAATTTCTTCGATTCTTTTTCCGTATCACTGCCGCTTTTATCCTTTTCACTTCCACAAGCAGCCAAAGCGATAGATAACACTAAAATTAATGCAAATCCTAAAAACTTTTTCATCCTATTCATCTCCTTTTATCTTTTGTCCAATTTAGATGTAATCACATCTCCAATAATTTGAATTATGAAGACGATAATTAGAATAACGATCGTCGCTACAAGCGTAACGTCATTTTGATTTCTTTGATAGCCGTCCAAATAGGCTAGATTACCAAGTCCGCCTGCACCGATGACCCCGGCCATTGCGGTATATCCAACCAATGCAATCGATGTTACCGTAATCCCGGAAATAAGGGCAGGCATCGACTCTGGAAGAAGGACCTTCCAAATGATCGTACTCGTTTTTGCCCCCATGGATTTAGCGGCTTCGATTACACCTTTATCGATTTCACGCAGGCCGATTTCAACCATACGCGCATAGAATGGGGCAGCCCCGATAATAAGTGCCGGCAATGCAGCGTTCTCTCCAATCATGGAACCGACAAGCGCTTTAGTGAAAGGAATGAGCAGCACGATCAAAATAAGAAATGGAATGGAACGGAATATATTAACGATAGCACTCATGACCCCGTTAATCACCCGATTTTCCCACATATTACCCTTCCCTGTCAGGAACAGTATCAATCCTAATATTATGCCTATAAAAAAGGTTGCCACTACAGAGACGCTTGTCATGTAAAGCGTTTCTTTCGTTGCTTCAATAATGTCTTCCCAATCAATATTCGGCAATAATTCTTCAAGCATGAGTAATCACCTCCACGCCTACCTGCTGTGCTTTAATGAATTCGATTGCGCGGAGCATTTCATCCTCTGTGCCATCAAGATGGATAAACAATGTTCCATATGAACCGCTTCTTGTTTGGGATATCTTACCTTGAACGATATTGACATCCAACTCGAAGTTACGTACAAGCTTGGTGATCAACGGGCTTTCTGCATGATCACCTACAAAGGTCAATTGAATCACTTTGCCTGCAGGATAACGTTCGAGCAAATGGTCCATCGTTTCTTTCGTTTCTTCTGGTTCCGTTACCTGTTGCACGAAACGCTTCGTCATTTGTTCTTTAGGATTCTTGAAAACATCCAGGACAGGCCCTTGTTCAACAACTTGCCCGTTTTCCATCACGGCGACGCGATGACAGATTTTACGTATTACATGCATTTCATGTGTTATCAAGACGATCGTCAATCCCAAGCGCTGATTGATGTCAACAAGCAATTCGAGTATTGAGTCGGTAGTCTGCGGATCCAAGGCAGAAGTCGCTTCATCACACAGCAGCACTTTAGGGTTATTTGCCAGAGCCCTGGCGATTCCCACCCTTTGCTTTTGCCCTCCGCTTAATTGTGAAGGATAGGCCTTTTCCCTGCCTTCCAGTCCGACTAACTTGATCAATTCGTTTACACGCTTGGTTCGTTCAGTTTTAGAAACTCCTGCAATTTCCAATGGGAAAGAAATATTTTCCTGAACGGTCCTTGACCATAATAGATTGAAATGTTGGAAAATCATGCTGATTTCTTGACGGGCCTTACGGAGCTGAGCCCCTTTAATTTTTGAAATTTCCTTCTCAGCCACCACTACGGAACCCTCTGTGGGGGTTTCCAATCCATTGAGCATTCTGATCAAAGTACTTTTCCCCGCTCCACTGTAACCGATGATACCGAAAATCTCGCCTTTATTTATTTCAACATTCACATTATTTACAGCCTTGATCGTCTCACTGTTCCCTTTTCCTGTTCGGAACAGCTTACTGACTTTCGTCAATGTAATCATTAATCCTCACCTCTTTTATCCAATAAAACCTATGAACTTAGTTGATTTCTCTACATTATTAGTCTGTTTCTCATATCATGCACATGTTTTCCCCATTAAAACAGAAAAAACCTTTCTGCATGAGCAGAAAGGCAGGTGAAGAAACAGGCCTTTCTCTCATCTTCCAAAGTAATTAAACTTTGTGTGAATTGGCACCTTTCCAAGGAAATCTCCTTGTCGGTTGCCGGGTTTCATCGGGCACATCCCTCCACCTCTCTTGATAAGAGCTAATATATAGAATATTTGTACATCATTAAGTTCTTTAGTATGGAGAAATTTTATCATAGATAAAAAAGGAGCGCAATGTATATTATTTCTAGTTCAAGAATGAACAGGAACTTTGCTTAAAGCGTTTTGGAGGTCAAGGAGACGATATTCGTCGCTTTTTCAATTGCCTGCTCCAAATCTTCTATTAAGTCGTCTACATTTTCAATCCCGATGGATAAACGGACTTGATCGGCACGCACACCCGCTTTCGCAAGACCCGCCTCATTCAATTGTTGATGGGTCGTACTGGCTGGGTGGATGATCAAGCTCTTCGCATCCCCTACATTCGCCACATGGGACCATAATTCCACCGAATTGATAAGTTTTGCCCCTGCTTCGCGATTACCCTGTATTCCAAAAGTCACGACTGATCCAGCTCCCTTAGGCAAATATTTATCCGCAAGGGCTTTATCGGGATGATCCTCATCACCAGGATGCGAAACCCAAGTCACGGCAGGATGGTTTTTTAAATATTCAATGACGGACTTGGTGTTTGATAGATGCTCTTTCATCCTTACATGCAGCGTTTCAAGACCAAGCGTAAACTGGAATGCACTTTGGGCACTTAGCGCAGGACCTAAGTCACGAAGTAACTGGACCCGGGCTTTCGTTATGAATGCGGCAGGTCCTACTGCCTCGGCGTATACAAGACCGTCGTAGCTTGGGTCAGGCTCCGTGAAGCCAGGGTAGTTTGGCGAGTTCCAATCGAACTTCCCTCCATCCACGATGACACCGCCTAGCGTCGTTCCATTTCCCAGAAGCCATTTTGTAGCGGAATGGATGACGATGTCCGCTCCAAAATCTATTGGTCTGCAAAGATACGGTGTTGCAAAGGTATTATCAATGATTAAAGGTATGCCGGCATCATGGGCGATTTCCGCTACCGCTTCAATATCAAGCACCCTCAAACTTGGATTACCGATCGTTTCGGCAAAAATGGCTTTAGTTCTTGGCGTAATCGCCCTTTTGAAATTTTCAGGGTCATCGGGAGAAACGAACTTCACTTTGACCCCATATTTAGGAAGAGTATTTTCAAAAAGGTTATACGTACCGCCATATAATGTAGAGGCTGAAACAATCTCGTCACCTGCAGCGGCAATATTCAGGATTGAAAGTGAGATGGCAGCCATTCCGCTTGATGTTGCCAATCCGCCGATACCGCCTTCCAACAAGGCCATTCTTTCCTCGAAAACGCTGACCGTGGGATTATGAAGTCGTGTATATATATAGCCATTCTCCTTTAGTCCAAATAAATTCGCTGCATGGTCGGTGTCCTTGAACAAGTATGCATTGCTTTGGTAGATAGGAACTGCACGTGCACCTGTTTCATCAGCTTGCAGACCGCCATGAACACTCAATGTTTCGAAACGTAACTTTTTCTCTGACATATGATTTCACCTTTTTCTATGAATTTAGTTGGAATTATATGATATCCGGCCTTTTATAAACAAAAAAACCACTTCAATAAGAAGAGGTCACAAGAACACACCTCATCTACCAGAGCCAACACTCTGCTGGAATTAGCACCGTATATAAAATTTATACCGGTTGCCGGGCTTCGTCGGGCCAGTCCCTCCGCCACTCTTGATAAGAACTATTAAATTCTGCCATTACTTAATTCAAAATATAGCATTTTAGAATAAATCAGTCAATGAATTGTTAGAATATTCTTTGTTTAATTCCAATCTCGCATTCAAATGGCCGCAACAAAGAAACCAATCATGGTTCTGATTGGTTTCTTAGATGATTTCCTTAAGCAATCCATACAAATAAGGAACGGATTGAAAGGCATATATTTTTTTGTGCAGCTTTCCTTTTTTGAAAAGCAATAAACAAGGCACACTTTCAATTTCATATGTTTCGGCAATTGCTTGAACATAGTTCATATTCATTTTGCCTGCCTTCAATTCCTGGAACAGCTCCAAGGATATCGTCAGCATCTTGGAGGCAACCTGACAAGTGCCGCATAAAGGCGTATATAAATATAAGCAAAAGGTTTCCCCATTTTCAACAGCAACCTTACACTCTTCTTCTTTCCATTCCTGCATCAATTAGTCGTTCACCCTTTGACTTAAAAATTTCATTTTCACATTCATATTGGCAGATAGTAGCACAGTTGCGATATGATGTTCGGGTGAGCTTTCCACTTCTTTGTACATTTTATTAATATACAGGTGGTTCGCTTCCGGCATTTCCCTTCGGAACTGCTTCCGCAGCTTTTCTCCTGATTCATCTGCGTCAAAAAGGAGATAAACATCACGATCCATCAATTCATCCACTAATTCATCCAGCTTGGTTAATGATATGGTCCCGTTCGTACATCTTATTTCCACATCTTCATTTAAAACGGAGGCAACTTTTCTTCTATCGGAACTGCCTTCTACAATGATCACTTTATCGAATTCGCCCCACTCCATGTCATCACTCCATCTCACGAATTATGTGCGCAACTGCCGCTGTACAAAATGAAAAAGAGAGCAGGCCTATTCAGTCCCCCCTCTCCTTCTTTTTAACCGTTGATTAAACTCTCATACTCTTCAGCGCTCATCAAGTTTTCAATATCACTGCTATTAGATGGTTCAAGCACGACCATCCATGCCTTTTCATAAGGAGACTCATTTACATATTCAGGGTTGTCACTTAAATCTTCGTTTACTTCAACAACCTTGCCACTGATAGGTGCATAAAGCTCAGAAACGGTCTTAACGGATTCAACACTTCCAAATGGTTCGTTCGCTTTCAATTCATCGCCGATTTCCGGAAGCTCAACGAATACGATGTCCCCAAGCTCGGACTGTGCGAAAGCTGTAATCCCAATGCGCACTGTTCCATCTTCCGTTTTGACCCATTCATGTTCTTTAGTGTAACGAAGTTCTTTTGGTGTTGTTGTCATTATTAACCCTCCATATGTACATCTTATTTTATCTATTCCATTATAAGGTAGATTGTTTGTTTAAGTAAGGAATTAACCAAATATTTTGTGAAATTTCAGTTCCAAACCTGTTCGAATTGCTCTTCTTTGAAACCTACCGTCACTTTGGTGCCATCTGTAACAATCGGCCTTTTCAGAAGCATGCCATCCGTGGACAATATATCAAGCATCTCTGCTTCAGAAGCTTCTTTCAGCTTATCCTTTAAGCCCAGCTCCCGATATTTTTGACCGCTGGTATTGAAAAACTTCTTCAATTCCAAATTGCTGATTTTATATAGTTGTTCTATTTCTGTTCGCGAAGGCGGATTTTCCGCTATATGGATCGCTTCATATTGCAGTTCATGATTATCCAGCCACTTCTTCGCGTTACGGCATGTGCCGCATTTTGGGTACCAATATAATGTTAAGCCCATCATTTCACCACCTATCAATAGAATACCCGTTTTCAGCACGCAATACAACGAAATGTCTTTTGAATTTCCGATGCGATTTCATCAAAGGAAATAAAGGGAATGCCTTTTCGGGCATTCCCTTTACAGATTCTGATTCATTGCTTAAAGAGCATATTTTTCCGCTTCGATCACCTTGATGGAAGCTTCACGTTTTTTCGCAATGACATTGATCGGATTGTGTCTTGTCAGCTTGCGGAGCGACGAAAGCATGATGCGAAGAGTATCGCCTGTTTCCACCGCAATCAACGTTTCTTTTGCATGTTGTTCTATTTCATTGAAGGCTTCCTGAACGAAGATTTCAGTGTAAAGCACTTTTTGTTTGTTCTTCTCCAGGCCTGTAGCTGCAATGGCTTTCTCCGTACGCAATACCACGGATTCAGCTGCATAGGCAAGGGATGCGATATCGGCAATGTTAGAGAGGATTTCTTGTTCTTGATCAAGAGTTTTGCCGTATTTCTGTGCCGCTAGGCCAGCTGCCAGAATACCGATTTTCTTAGCGTTCCTAACAAGCATTTTTTCTTGTGCCAGTGGCTCATCGCCAGGTTCTTCCGGCATCATCATCATTAATTCCTCTTGCAGGCCTTGAGCTTTTTGAAGAAGCGGCAATTCCCCTTTAAGTGCTTTCTTCAGGAAAGTTCCCGGGACAAGCAATCGGTTGATTTCATTCGTCCCTTCAAAGATCCGGTTAATACGTGAATCGCGATATGCTTTTTCAATTTCATACTCCTGCATGAAACCATAACCGCCATGAAGCTGTACGCCTTCGTCCGTAACATAATCCAATACTTCGGAAGCGAAGAATTTATTCAATGAACACTCAATGGCATATTCAGCAACTGCAGCCGCCATTGATTTCCCATCTTTCACTTGCTCATCCGTCAATTTGCTTTGTCTTTGATCATAAAGGCCAACGGTACGATACACAGAGCTTTCTGCTGCATAAATTTTAGCGGCCATTGTTGCAAGTTTTTCTTTCGTCAAGTTAAAACTGGAAATTTTCGTTTTGAACTGTTGACGTTGATTCGTATAAGCAACTGTAATCTCAAGGGCACGTTTAGATCCGCCAACCGCACCGACGCCTAACTTATAGCGGCCGATATTCAAGATATTGAAGGCGATTACATGACCTTTTCCTGCTACACCCAAAAGGTTTTCGACTGGTACATGTACGTCTTCAAGTATTAATGTACGTGTCGATGAGCTTTTGATCCCCATTTTCTTCTCTTCGGCACCAGTTGATACGCCTTCATATTCACGCTCAACAATGAAAGCGGAGAATTGTTCGCCGTCGATTTTGGCGTATACACAGAAGACATCTGCAAAACCTGCATTTGTAATCCATTGTTTTTCACCATTTAAAATATAGTGTGTTCCTTCTGCGTTCAATTTTGCCGTCGTTTTTGCTCCCAAGGCATCTGAACCTGAGCTTGGTTCCGTTAAGGCATACGCTGCAATCTTCTCACCCGTTGCCAGTAAAGGGAGATATTTTTTCTTTTGTTCTTCATTCCCGAATAATACGATCGGCAATGATCCGATACCTACATGTGCACCATGTGTAATTCCGAACCCGCCTGCAAGCGCCATTTTTTCCGTAATCAATGCCGAACTGATTTTATCAAGACCCAATCCGCTGTATTCCTCAGGAACATCAGCACCAAGTAAACCGATTTCTCCTGCATGTTTCAGTAATTTAACGGAACGGTCAAATTCATGGTTTTCTAAATGTTCAACCTGCGGCAGAATTTCATTCACTACGAAATCCTCGGCAGTTTTGGCGATCATTTTATGCTCATCAGAATAATCTTCCGGTGTAAACACTTGATCATACGTAATATCTTCCACTAAAAAGGCTCCGCCTTTAATGAGGTTACCTGTAGTTTGATTTGACATGTCATTTCCTCCTAAGTATTCAAGATGGTAAACCCGCCGGAAGCATGACAGCTTCCGGGAGGCGTGGGATTATGCCAATAATTCAAATACTCCGGCAGCACCCATTCCGCCGCCGATGCACATTGTCACGACTCCGAACTGTTGGTTTCTGCGCTTCATTTCATGAAGCAGGCTTAATGTCAATTTTGCTCCCGAACATCCTAGTGGATGGCCTAAAGCGATGGCTCCGCCATTTACATTGACAATCTCTTCATTCAATCCGAGCTCACGAATGATTTGAATGGATTGGGAAGCAAAGGCTTCATTCAATTCAAATAAACCAATATCCGATAACTCAAGACCTGCTAGTTTCAATGCTTTAGGAATGGCTGCAATCGGACCGATGCCCATAATTTCAGGCGGTACTCCCGCTACAGCAAAGGAACGGAACTTACCCATCGGTTTCATCCCTAATGAAGAGGCCTTTTCCCCATCCATGACCATCACCGCGGCTGCACCGTCACTCGTTTGTGACGAATTCCCTGCTGTTACGGATCCTGTAACAGAAAATGCAGGTCTTAGTTTTTTTAGCACTTCAGCAGTCGTGCCTGGACGAACGCCCTCATCCTGTGTAAAAGTAAATGACTTTTCCTTTAATTTAAGATCTGGGCCCACTGAACGGAGGGTCACTTCAACCGGTACGATCTCATCGGAAAACTTTCCTTCTGCAATGGCCTTAGCCGCCTTTTGATGACTTCTAACGGAAAATGCATCTTGATCGTCACGGGAAATGCCGTATTTTTTTGCAACGGCTTCAGCTGTATGACCCATGCCCATATAATATTCCGGTGCCGTTTCCGCAAGTCTCGCGTTCGGACGTGTTACATGGCCCATCATTGGCAAAAGGCTCATGGATTCCGCTCCGCCTGCAATGACTGTATCACTTTGGCCGAGCATGATTCTTTCCGCTCCATAAGCGATACTTTGCAGCCCGCTTGAACAGTAACGATTAATCGTTATGGCCGGTACTGTATAAGGCAATCCTGCCAATGCTCCAATGTTACGCGCCATGTTCAATCCTTGCTCCGCTTCAGGCATTGCACAACCGATAATCAGGTCATCTATGGTGCCTTCATAATTCCCTGCCCGCTTTAACGTTTCCTTTACAACAAGAGCCCCTAAATCATCAGGACGTACACTGGCAAGAGAACCTTTTTTCGCTCTTCCTACCGGAGTCCTTGCTCCAGCTACTATTACCGCTTCTTTCATGAGGATCCCCCTTACTCATTTTTAAGCTATCGATCTATTAATCTTCGTTTTGGCCATAATTTCATCTATTCATCAATTACGGAGTGGTTTACCTTTAACAAGCATGTGCTGCATCCTTGCCTGGGATTTCGGAGTCGAAATCAGTTTTAGGAAAGCCTGTTTTTCCAGGTTCAAGATATACTGTTCATCTACTTCCGTGCCAAATGGGAGTTTTCCTCCTGCCAGGACGTATGCAAGCTCTTTGGCTATGACAAGGTCATGATCTGATAAGAATCCTGAAAGGCGCATGGATTCCGCCCCTAATAGAAGTGCGGCATATCCAGTTTCACCTACGACAGGGATCTTTGTGCGGGCTGGAGCGGTATAACCTTGTTCATGCATGGAAAGTACCGCCTGTTTCGCATCATATAGCTGATGATCCGCATTCACGCTTATTCCATCAGCTGAATTAAGGAAATTATTCTCTCTCGCTTCCTCGGCTGAGGTCGAAACTTTTGCCATGGCGACCGTTTCAAATACTTGGTTGGCCACTTTCTGTAAGTCGAAGTCGACGCCCTTCGGCATATTCTTCAACGTCTTCACATAAAGTTCTTTAGTCCCGCCGCCGCCTGGGATCAAACCTACGCCAGCTTCCACTAATCCCATATACGTTTCGGTCGTTGCCTGGATGCGGGCTGCCGGAAGTGACACTTCAGCCCCCCCGCCAAGTGTCATATTAAACGGGGCAACCACTACGGGAACTGCACTGTACTTAATTTTAAGCATCGCCTTTTGGAATTGGCTGATGACCATATCGAGTTCAAAAATATTGTCATCCTGCGCTTCCATCAGCATCATTGCAATATTGGCGCCTACACAGAAATTCTTTCCTTGGTTTCCGATGACCAAGCCTTTAAAATTCGCTTCCGCCTCGTCGACCGCCGCATTGATCATTTGTATGATATCAAGACCGATTGCATTATTCGGTGAAGTGAATTCAAGAAGAGCCACTCCATCGCCGATATCCATCAAGCTAGCACCACTGTTTTTCTTGATTACGCCTTTTTGCTTCTTGATCGCTTTAAGATTGATCACTTTAGGATTTTCGACAAGTTCTTTATATTCACCATCATCATAATAGTGAACAATGCCATTTTCTTCTTTATAGAAAGAAGTGATGCCTTTAGCGAGCATATCCTTCACCCATTTCGGAACGGTGATGCCTTCCGCTTCCATTCGGGCTACCGATTTTTCCATACCTATCGCATCCCAGGTTTCAAAGGGACCTGTGGACCATCCGAAGCCCCATTTCATCGCTTGATCGATCGCCACGATGTCATCCGCGATGTCCCCAAGCAGCTGGGCAGAATACACAAGCGCCGGATTGAGAACATTCCAAAGTAATTGGCCTGCACGGTCTTCGCTATAAACAAGCGCTTTCATTTTATTTTCCAAGCCCTTGGCCTGTTTAGCCATTTCGATGGAAGGCGTTTTTAATCTTTTCCGTGCATCATATTCAAGGGTATCGGGATTCAGTTCAAGGATTTCCTTGCCTTTTTTCAAGAAAAAACCTTGGCCTGACTTGCTTCCAAGCCACCCATTCTTAAGCATTTCATTCATGAAATCAGGTATTTTGAAAACTTCTTTTTCTTCTCCATCCACCTGGTCATATACGTTTCTGGCAACATGTTCAAATGTATCCAATCCAACTACATCAAGTGTCCTGAAAGTAGCGCTAGTTGCCCTTCCAATCAACGGACCTGTAACCGAATCGACCTCACCGACACTGTATCCGCCTTTTTGCATTTCGCGCAAAGTGACCAATAAACCATAAGTTCCAATACGGTTTGCGATGAAGTTAGGGGTATCCTTGGCTTCGACGACACCTTTTCCCAGTACATCTTCGCCGAATCGTTTCATGAATTCGAGCACTTCTGGTGAAGTTGCTTTAGTAGGGATGATCTCCAACAATTTAAGATAACGCGGCGGATTGAAGAAGTGGGTTCCCAGGAAGTTCTTTTGAAAATCCTCCGAACGGCCCTCTGCCATCGCTTCGATTGAAATTCCGGATGTATTCGATGAAACGATGCTTCCCGGTTTACGATGCTGATCAACCTGGGCAAACACATTTTGCTTAACCTCAAGCTTCTCAACGACCACTTCGATGATCCAATCGACATCCTTTAAACGACTTATATCATCTTCCAGGTTTCCCGCCTCGATCAACGCAATGTTTCCCTTAGCCGAAAGCGGAGCTGGTTTCTGTTTTAAAAGTTTCGTAATCGCAGTTTGGCTGATGCGGTTACGCACTTGTTTATCATCTAATGTAAGTCCCTTTTTCTTTTCATCCTCAGTGAGTTCACGAGGTACAATATCCAATAGTAAAGTCGGAATGCCGATGTTAGCAAGGTGTGCAGCAATCCCTGATCCCATAACTCCTGACCCTAGAACAGCAGCCTTTCGTATTTGTCGAACCAAGTTTATATCCCCCTTACGCAATTTATTGAATGAATGTTCATTCATTTTTAATTCAAAAAAATTTTGAATATTTTTTCTTATTACTAATATAGAATATATTTGGAAATTCCGCAATGATTAAACAGGAAAAAAATATTTTTTTCTCCGCGTTATTTTGGTTATTTCTCCTCCGTTCAGCAAAAAATAACCGGGGCAGGAGGTGACCTATATAATGAAGCGTAAAGATAATCCTTCCAAAGCAGCCGTAAGCGCAGCAAGCGTTAAAGGCAATGCCGGACCTGGCGCCGAACGTCAACATGGAATCAATAAAGTGAACAGCCAGAACAATCAGTTCAAAAGATAATCCTTCTTAATTTGAGCAGCCGTTCCTTTTCCGGGGCGGCTCTCGCTTCTATTTCTTGAATATGCCTTTTAAAATGAACGCAATATTGGCCGGTCTTTCCGCAAGGCGGCGCATGAAATATCCATACCAATCCGTACCATATGGAACATACACCCTTACCTTATATCCTTCTTTAGCAAGTTCAAGCTGCTTTTCAGTGCGGATGCCATATAACATTTGAAATTCAAATCGATTCAGGGGAATCCCCTGATTTTTGACCAAGTCCCTCGTATAATCAATGATTTTCTCATCATGTGAGGCCACGGCTGTGTAATGGCCATTTTGCATATGCTTCTTGATGATTTTCTTGAAATTCTCATCCACATCTTTTTTCTCGGGAAAAGCCACTTTTCTCGGTTCTTTATAAGCCCCTTTAACAAGTCTTAGATTTGGCTGGTATGCATCCAGTTCCTCAATATCCTTCTCAGTCCGATACAGATAAGCCTGGATGACAGTCCCCAATTCATTATATTCAGACTTAAGGTTTTTGAATACATCCAAAGTCGGCTGACAGCGCGGAAAATCTTCCATATCAAGCGTCACGAATACACGATGGGCTTTAGCTTCATCTAATATCCTCCGCATGTTATTCATTACCACTCGTTCGGACACATCCAGGCCCATCGAGGTCAGCTTCAGGGATAACTGTGAATCCAGTTCATTTGTGCCGATCATGCGGATCGCTTCGATGCACTCATCTGCCATCTTCCCTGCTTCTTGTTCATCCTCAATGAATTCACCTAAATAATCAATGGTGACAGCAAGCCCTTTCCGGTTAAGATCTGCAATCACTTCACATGCCATATCCAAGGATTCCCCAGCCACGAAACGAGATGCCCCAAACCGCAGCCCGTATTTTTTCGCTGCCTTTGTCATGCCTTTATTCTTTGATAAAAAAAGGAATAGATTTTTTAAAATTCTTTCCATCTGCATTCCCCTCCAAATCATTCTGGAAAATAGATGCACAAGATTATTTTACCATTTAATTCATTTTTCAGATATTTAGAATCAAGAATAAAAAAATTCATGAAGGGAAAATTAAACTCGTTTAAAGAACACTTAAGGAGGTAGAATGATGGAACAGCAAAATTCGTCTAATAGCCAACAGCAGTCCACCGGCTTTATGAAACAGCCGCCGGAAATGGTTTCGGTGAAAGATAGCTTATACTTAACAGATATGCTTGCATGGAATCTTAATGCGGTTAAAAAAGCACATTTTTTTGCCACACAATGCAAGGACCCGCAAATCATTGATGCGTTAAATCGGTGCGGATTCATGCATCAACGCCATTACGATACCATTTTGAAACATTTGAACCCGAACCAAAACCAGGTTCAACAACAATACCAGTAAAGGAGGGTTCTTTATGCCCAATGAAAACAAAGTCCAAAATCCAGAATCTCCCGTGGCGAAGACACCGCAAATGAATGACAGGGATTTTATAAATGATATGCTCACAACTGAAAAGTACTTTTGCAACTCTCTTTCCGTTGCCCTGCATGAAATGAGTAACCAAGCATTATTCCAAGACATTTTCTCCGTTTCCAAAGAAAATCAGGAGATGCAGCGAGAACTCTATAACCTTATGTTCGAAAAAGGCTGGTATAGTTTAGAAAAGGCGCAATCCACCAGCTTAGGCCAATCGTATCAACAATTTTCCGGTTATAAAAATCAATTTCCATCTGGAACGAACATTCAATAAGCAAACATTCAGGGGGGTGGATTCTGCTCCTTTTGTTTTTGTGCTAAAAGTAAAGCCGGCCCATCTGGGGGCCGGCTTTATTTTTAGATATCCGTTGAAAACATATACTTCTTATAGTGATACCGAATGCTGAATATTAGGCCCATGGCCATCATGTTCCCCATTAGCGAGCTTCCTCCATAACTGATGAATGGAAGCGGAATCCCCGTAATCGGCAAAAGGCCTACCGTCATGCCGATATTTTGAAAGACGTGGAACGTCAACATGCTTATAACGCCAACACAGATATATGTATAGAAGTTATTTTTCGTGTCCATTCCCGTTTTTGTAATATGATAAATCAATAAGAAAAACAAGGAAATAATGATACTTGATCCGATGAAGCCGAATTCTTCACCGATGATGCTGAAAATGAAATCCGAATGGCTCTCAGGCAAATACACTTCCCTCGAACCGATTCCCTTGCCCGTTGTCTGGCCGGAGCCGATGGCCAGCAAGGACTTGGTTAAGTGATACCCTTCGGAGCTGGCATAATTATATGGATCCAGCCAAGAATAGATACGGCCGAATTGATAGGATTTTACCCCTAGGTATTTTTCCAGGATCTCCGGCTTCCAAAGGACAAAGTACAGGACCGTTGAAGCGACGACAATTCCTCCCGAAACGATCGGCAGCAGGATCTTCCATGTTACCCCTGAAATGAAAATCATTCCGAGCATGATTGACAGGATGACAAGCGAGGTACCCAAATCCGGCTGTTGCATGATTAACATTAAGGGGGCACCGGTCACAAGACCGATTTTAATAAGCAGCCAGATATCCGTTTGAATCGTTTTCAGCATGTTTTTTAGATGATGGTTCGATATGACATTGGCTAGAGCCAAAATCAGGAAAACCTTCATGAATTCCGATGGCTGAATCGAACCGATTCCCGGAATGACGAACCAGCTTCTTGCACCATTTATATTAGGTACGATGTTACTTGGCATAATGATCAGCAAAAATAGCAAAAACAATCCGAATCCATAGGCGTACCAAGAGATTTTTTTCAGTTGGTCCGAATCCAGTGTGATGAACCCTAATACGATTCCAATCCCCACTATATACCAAAAAATTTGTTTAATTAAGAAGTTTTCAGCGTACTGTCCAGTCGTTTGGGCACTATAGATTGCTAGGCAACTTCCAACGCATAATAACAGCAATATTGTGACCAAAGAGAAATCTATTCGAGATGAAAATTTATTTTGTTCTTCCATACTTAACTCTCCCTTAAAAAGGCTCCTGCGATACATCTATAAATACACTTATTCATTATACTTTAAACAAATAAAATCACAACTATATCGAAGAATTGTTTACAGGCTTCATGGAGTTATTTCCATGAAGCCTGTATGCAGGGAGAGCTATGCGTGTGATTCCTTTGATTTTCTCCGTTTCAGCAATCTGCTGACCAAGCCATGGCTTGGGGAAAAGAGAAAGGCCAATCCGAATAATATGGCGGCCGATCCCACCATGCAACCTGATATCGAAGCATCCAAAATGGTGGCTGAATAGTAGCCGATGATGGAACTTAGCACCCCGACCCCGATACTGACCAATATCATGCGGCTTAAACGGTCTGACAGCAGATAGGCTGTTGCCGCAGGTATGATGAGCATTCCAACTACTAAAATGGAACCAACACTATCAAAAGAAGCTACAGTTGTCAGTGAAATGAGGCTCATCAATAAGTAATGGAAGAACAGTACAGGAATTCCCATTGCAGCCGCAAGTGATGGATCAAATGACACGAGTTTAAACTGTTTGAAGAAAAGGAAGATCAGTATGAGGTTCAGGATAAAGCAACTGCCGACAATCCAAACAGCTTTTGGTCCGACCTCGATTCCCGCGATTGTCATCGTGTTCCAGGGAGTATAGGCTATTTCGCCATAAAGGACATGTTCCAGGTCAAAATCTATTTGTTGCGTATACAAGCTCACGAGTACGATTCCCGTTGCAAAAAGGGAAGTGAATACAATCCCGATCGCCGCGTCAGATTGAACGCCCGACGATTGGAAAAGCTGGATCAAGAATACGGTGAGCAAGCCGAGCGCAGCTGCCCCTATCAGCATTGGAACAGAGTCACGGGTCCCGGTTATCAAAAATGCCAATACGATTCCCGGCAAAACGGAATGACTGATGGCATCCCCAATCAACGTCATTCTCCTGACTATCAAAAAGCATCCTAATACACTGCAAGCACCCGCCACCAATGCTCCGACTAAAATAATCCAAAAATCATTCATGATGAGTGGCTCCCTTTCCTTCTATTCTGTTCGAGAGAATATTTCTTTTTCGTCGATACCCTTCTCCATATAGATGAAAGCACTCCGCGTTTAGGTGCAAAAAGCATGGAAAAGAAAAACCATACCGTCGCGGATAAGACAATTAACGGTCCTGTAGGCAAATCATTGACCGATGTACTGATCAACGTTCCAGACACACCGCTCAACATTCCGAATATACCAGACAGGATGACCATGATATGCAGCCGTTCGGTCCAATACCTCGCAGAAACTGCAGGCGTGATCAGTAAAGATGCCATCAATACGACGCCTACAGCCTGGATGCCGATCACCACAGCTGCCACGATCAGCATCATGATGAAATAATCCAGAAAAACAACCGGCAATCCCATCCCCTTAGCAAACCCGGGGTCAAAGGACAGTAATTTGAATTCTTTAAAAAATACGGTACAAGTGAAAATGAGAATAAAGGAAACCGTCATCATCATATATACATCGGACATGACCATTGATGCCGTCTGCCCGAATAAAAAGGTATCCAATCCGCTCTGGTTTCCATACTCACTCTGCTGAATCTGTGTAAGCATGACAATCCCGAAGCCAAAGAAGGAAGATAAGACAATTCCCAATGCCGCATCCTGCTTGATCTTACTGTATCTCGTAAGCACACTGATCAAGAAGACAGCCACTAAGCCCGCAAGGGCCGCACCTATTAGAAAGTAGGAAGTGGATTTCACTCCAGTTAAAATGAAGGCGACACAGATACCGGGTAACGCTGCATGTGCGAGCGTGTCGCCAAGCAAAGACTGCTTTCTGAGGTAGGCAAAGCTGCCGATGACCCCGCTGCTTAATCCGAGGAACATCGTGCCAAGCAATATCCACCTTGTATTTGGATCAGTAATAATATCCAGTATATTCATCATGTACACCTCATTTTAATAAAAGGCCGGACTTCGTGTCTGATAGTATCGCTAGGCGGCCTCCATATGTTGCCTGTAAGTGTTCGGGAATGAACACTTCTTCCGTCGGACCTATTTTCATCACCTTTTTATTCAATAACATCGTCCAGTCGAAATATTCCTTCACGGTCGAGAGATCATGGTGCACAACCAGAACGGTTTTGCCTTTTTCCTTCAATTCCATCAGCAATTGTATGATCGCTTTCTCTGTTGCGGCATCCACCCCTACGAACGGTTCATCCATAAAATAAATGTCCGCTTCCTGTGCCAATGCACGTGCAAGGAATATCCGTTGCTGCTGTCCACCTGATAGCTGGCTGATCTGGCGGTTAGCATATTCAGCCATCCCCACCTTTTCCAGGCACTCCATCCCCTTCTGCCTTTCGGACTTACCTGGTCGCTTCAGCCATCCGAGATGACCATATCTGCCCATCATCACGACATCGAGTGCGTTGGTCGGAAAATCCCAATCCACTGACTCCCGTTGTGGTACATAGCCGATACTCTTCCTCATCGATTTATAAGTGGAACCCTTTATTGTGATTTGCCCCGATATCTTGGGGATCAATTCGAGTATCCCCTTTATCAATGTGGACTTCCCTGCTCCATTGGGGCCAATGATACCGATTAAATTCCCTTCCGGCACCTCAAATGAGACATCTTCGACAACCGGCTTCTTATGATAAGCAATCGTTAAATTTTCGACCTTCAAAGCTGCTAGATTCATAGTTTCTCCCCCTTATTTCAAAGCACGGACGATGGTGTCGGTATTATGACGGACCATTCCGATATACGTTCCTTCTTCCGTCCCCTTTTCACCCATGGCATCCGAGAACAATTCACCGCCGATTTCCACCTTATGACCCTGCTTACCTGCTCCTTGAATGACAGCCTCGATGGCCTTCCTTGGTACACTTGACTCAATGAAAATCGCTTTAATTTTGTTCTCCACAAGATAATTCCGCATATCCGTCACATCTTTTGATCCATATTCCGATAATGTATTGATCCCTTGGAGCCCTCTTACGTCAAGGCCGTATGACTGACCGTAGTACCCAAAAGCATCATGCGCTGTAACGAGCACCCGTTGATCTTTTGGTATTTTATTAATTTCATCTTGAACATATTTATCAAGTTCCTCCAATTGCAGAACGTACTCTTCATAATTTGCACGAAACTCCGCTTCATGGTCCGGATCATTGGCAATCAATTCTTTCTTAACAGCCTCCGCCGCAACGATCCAAAGCTTTACATCAAACCATACGTGGGGATCATGTTCCGTTGCACTCACTTTGCGAAGTTGGTTCTCATTGAAGTCCTCCGTTACGGGAATCGTCGGTTTATCCTTGCTCATCATTTCAAATATATCCGTCATTTTCCCTTCAAGATGCACACCGTTATAAAAAATCATATCAGCCGAATCCAGTGTCTTAACATCACCCTGTGTCGCTTTATATAGATGGGGGTCGACCCCCGGACCCATTAAACTGGTGACCTCGACTTGTTTACCGCCGATATTCTCAACCAAATCTCCAATCATTCCCGTTGTTGTAACGACATTCAGCTTGCCATTGCCTTTATCACTTTCGGCCGTATCATTGCCGCACCCCGTTAACATCAGCAATGCAGCAAGCACGCCCCCAATAGATTTCAGAAAACCCATCCATATTCCCTCCCTTTTTCATCTTTCTAAAATAGTTTCCCTTATGCAAAATTAAGTGTAAATTTTTTTACATTGTCGTAAATGCTAAAAAGTTTCCCATACACAACTTATTTTATACTATACACAAATATATAAAAAAAGTGCAACCATTTTTTCAAACATTTCAAAAAGGACAATGATTTTTACACACAGCAAAAACTGTCAGGAAGGTCCACTAGGGAGCTTCCTGACAGTCAGTCATTCCGTACATGAAACTATCGCTGAAGTTATATTATATTGTGGAGGTTTAATGGTGAATATAAACTATGGGGCTATTTCGGGACGGTGTAATTTCACGAGTAAACGCGGATTTCACGCATTCCATATGCATTGCCACTCATTTTTCCAAGGAAATTGCCAAGTACGCAAATCCCAATTCGATTCCGCAAAGCACAAAAAGGGTGATTAAAGTTTGGAACATCATGATCTCCTCCTCCTCTAAGACTTAAAACAATCTTAAAGGATGAAACCAATACCAGAACAAGACCTTATTTGAAGAAATCTTCAGCAGCCCCACACTGTTCTCTTGCCCTGAAATGGGTTTCATACTGTACAATATAAAAAAAGAAAAAACGGTGATACCATGACAAATATTAAAGAAATAGCTCAATCTGCCGGTGTATCCGTCTCAACAGTGTCCCGGGTATTGAATGATCATCCATATGTAAGCCCCGATAAAAGAAAGAGCGTCTTAGAAGCCATCGATCGTTTGAATTATACGAGAAACATAAACGCCATTCATCTTTCAAAAGGTAAAACGAATCTTATCGGTGTCATCATCCCCTTCAACAATCACCCATATTACGGGGCAATCGTTAACGGAATCACTAAACAGGCAAATGCAATTGGCTGCCATATCGTCATCTTTCAAACAAATTATGACAGAGAGAAAGAAATCCAGGCTTTTAATATGCTGCAAATGAAGCAGCTCGATGGCATTATCGTTTGTTCAAGGATTTCGGAAATGAAAATCCTTTTGGATTATCAAAAATACGGACCGATTATTTTATGTGAAGATACAGCCCAGGCTGAATTCTCATCCATCAGCATTGATCATTATGCAGCTTTCTCCTGTGCCCTTGAGTACGTGATTGCTAAAGGATATAAGAAAATCGGATACAGCCTCGGCCGTAAAAAGAGCAGAAATAGTTCCCACCGTACAAAGGCCTTTAACGATATCATGGGTAAACATCAACTGATAAACAATAAAGAATGGCTGTTTGAAGGCAGTTATCACATCAAAGACGGTGAACAATTGTTTCAGGAATGGAATTCGATGATAGATAAACCTGAAGCCATCATCATCACGAATGATGACACGGCGGCAGGCTTCATTCTTACCGCCAAGAAATCGGGTATTAGGGTCCCGGAAGATGTGGCCATTCTCGGTTTCAATAATGATAGCCTGAGCGAAATGCTCGACATCACGACCATTTCCTTACCGCTGGAATGGATTGGGAAAATGGCAGTGGACCTATTTGAGAATCCTGAAGAGGTCAAACATGTAAAACTGGACTACGCCCTTATAAAAAGGAAGACCGTATAGTTATCTCCATGCTTTATTTTGGTATATCATCATTCGATTTCTTCCTTACTGCCAACATTCATTAACTAGGAAAAAATAACCACATAAAATAATCATTGCGATATCCCAGAAGTTATTTTATAATTTTGATATAGTAAAGTTTACTCAATTACTAGCAATCTATTTGCGATTGCATGAATTTCATGAGTACAATCGTCCGACGTCACCTACAAGCTGACGCCAACGATTTCAGAAAATTGAATACTTCCTCATTTACCGATGAGTTAGAGGCTGCAGCTTATAAAAGTAAAACGGACGAGATTCTGGAAAATTAAAGACTCCGTTTGAAAGGATAAGTTGCCGAAGTTAGGGTATATTCCATGTATATTCTTGCTGGCGGTGTTACCGAACAGGAACACCACTGTCACGTTTTTTCAAAAAGCGTGGGGAGCTATCTTCGGAAGGATAAACGGGTTTATTATAAACAGCCGTCGATCTTTTTCGACTGCTGTTTTTTATTTTTCGTTCCCTTCCAATAAAAAGGAGTGTAACATCAATTGTCAAATTCACAATCAGCATCAAGCCCTACTGAACTGAAAAGGAGCCTGAAAGCGCGTCATTTAATGATGATTTCATTAGGTGGAACGATTGGAACAGGTTTATTTTTAGCAAGTGGCGGTGCCATTCATTCAGCCGGTCCCGGCGGTGCCTTGGTGGCATACGCGGTCATCGGCATCATGGTATATTACTTAATGACAAGTCTTGCAGAAATGGCAGCGTTCATGCCAGTGGCCGGTTCGTTCCGTGTCTATGCATCCAAATTCGTCGATCCGTCTTTCGGTTTTGCGATTGGCTGGAACTACTGGTATAACTGGGCAATCACCATTGCCGCCGAATTGGCAGCCGTTGTCTTAATTATGAAGTTCTGGTTCCCGGATAGCCCTTCATTTATCTGGAGTGCCATTGCGTTAATCACTATGTTTCTTATCAATTACATGTCAGTTAAAGGTTTCGGGGAAACGGAATTCTGGTTTGCCATGATCAAAGTCGTGACAGTCGTCATTTTCTTGATTACGGGTGTTCTGATCATTCTCGGAATCATGGGTGGGAATGACCCAATTGGTTTTTCCAATTTCACAATGGGCGAAGGTCCCTTTAACGGAGGGTTCTTCACGATTCTTGGCGTATTCATGGCTGCCGGCTTTTCATTCCAAGGAACGGAATTGCTTGGAGTGACTGCTGGTGAAAGTGAAGATCCAGAAAAAAATATCCCTAAAGCGATCAGATCCGTTTTCTGGCGCATCCTCTTGTTCTATATCCTTGCAATTTTCGTTATTGGAATGATCATTCCGTTTACGGATTCACGTTTATTGAGTCAAGATGTTGCCGTAAGTCCATTCACGCTTGTATTTGAACGTGCCGGCCTTGCATTTGCTGCATCCATCATGAACGCGATCATTTTATCATCCGTACTCTCTGCAGGTAACTCTGGCATGTACGCTTCAACCCGTATGCTATGGGACTTGGCACGTGACGGGAAAGCACCGAAATTCCTAGGCAAGTTAGATAAAAGAGGCGTACCTGTGAATGCACTTATCGTGACTTCATTAGTTGGCTGCGTTGCATTCTTAGCTTCATTTTTCGGTGATGGCGTCGTTTATATCTGGTTATTGAATGCTTCAGGGATGGCAGGATTCGTCACCTGGGTCGGGATTGCGATTGCCCATTATCGGTTCCGCAAAGCCTACGCTGCACAAGGTCTTGATATCAATGATTTACCATTCCGTGCAAAAGGCTTCCCATTCGGGCCTATATTCGCACTTGTCCTATGCATTATCATTATTATCGGACAAGGCTATCAAGCTTTCAGCAGCGATGGGATTGACTGGAATTCAATGTTTGTTTCGTACATTGGCTTAATTTTATTTTTCGTCCTATGGTTCGGATATAAAATCAAGCATAAAACGAAAATCATTCCCCTCGAGAAATGTGACCTTAAATCAAAATAATAGCAAAGGACCTGTTCTAAGGAGAACAGGTCCTTTTTTCATTTCAAATGATAAACACGGCATTCATATGGACGCAGCGGTTTGCTGGAGATTCCTTCTTCCTCCTGATCATAATTGCCGATCAGCCTTGTGGCTGAATATGCATGCAGCTCTTCAGGCAAAGTATAGGATGCCTGCTCTTCTTTAAAGTTGCATAGCACCAACAGCTTTTCTTCTTCAAACGATCTCGTGTAGGCAAATATTCGTTCATCATCCGGACATAGCAGTTCAAAACTTCCATAAACGACGACTTCATGTTTCTTGCGTAATTGGATAAGCTTTTTATAAAAATGAAAAATGGAATTCGGATCATTATAGGCATTTTCTGCATTAATCTCGGGAAAATTGGGATTAACCTTAATCCAAGGAGTCCCTTTGGTGAATCCTGCGTTCCGGGAGTCATTCCACTGAATCGGTGTCCTCGCATTATCCCTACTGCGGGCGTGGATGGCTGACATCATCCTCTCTTTTGACCAGCCTTGCGTTTTGACGAGTTCTTCATATGAATTCAATGTTTCGATATCCCGGTAATCATCGATGCTTTCAAATGCCACATTGGTCATGCCCAGTTCTTCCCCTTGATATATATAGGGTGTCCCTTGAAGCATATGAAGGCAAGCTGCAAGCATCTTTGCGCTTTCAATACGATACTTTCCATCATTACCAAACCTTGAGACAATCCGGGGCTGATCATGGTTGTTCCAGTATAAACTGTTCCAGCCATCCCCCTCCAAACCAGTCTGCCACTTGGAAAGAATTCGCTTTAAATCGGTAAGCTTCCACTTATCATTACTCCATTTCCCTGCTGGTCCGCTCCCCAAATCCATATGTTCGAATTGAAAGACCATATGTAGCTCACCACGATCTTTACCTGTGAACAATTGCGCCTCCTCCGGTGTGACGCCTGGCATCTCCCCAACCGTGATCACGTCATGTCCAGAAAGTGCCCGTTGATTGATTTCCTGCAAAAACTCATGTATGCGCGGGCCATTCAGGAAAAAGGGGCTTCCATCGCCATACTGTTTCTCATGATGAACGGTTCCATCTGAGTAGCTTTGATCTTTTGAAAGGAAGTTGATGACATCCATCCGGAAGCCATCGACACCTTTATCCAGCCACCAAGTCATGATGCTGTAGATTTCTTCACGGAGCTTAGGATTCTCCCAGTTTAAATCCGGTTGTTTCCTGCTGAATAAATGTAAATAATATTCATCCGTTCCTTCATCATATTCCCATGCTGAACCTTTAAAAATGGACTCCCAATTATTTGGTTCTTTTCCATTCCTGCCAGGTTTCCAAATATAATAATCACGTTTCGGATTATCTTTAGAGGATCGGGATTCCTTGAACCACGGATGTTCATCAGAAGAATGGTTGACCACCAGGTCCATCATGATCTTCATTCCACGTTCATGAACCGCCTTCAATAACCTATCGAAATCAGCCATGGTTCCGAATTCAGTCATGATTGATTTATAATCACTGATATCGTATCCATTGTCATCATTGGGAGATTGATAAACAGGGGATAGCCATATCACATTCACACCCAGCTCTTGTAAATAATCGAGCTTCATCAAAATCCCGTTTATATCCCCTATCCCATCTCCATCACTATCCATAAAACTCCTTGGATACACTTGATACACAACTGCCTCTTTCCACCATGCTTTGTCCATGCCTTTCCCCCTCTTTAGCCGCATTGATATAATTACACCAATACCCCTATTATAAAGAGGGAAACTTCAGAATATTCTACTTTTATTCAGCTATTCCCGTTTGAATCATTTCAATATCCAGATCCACCTCGATTGGAATATAGGGATATGCCTTCTCCCAATGTGTCTGATCAAAGTTTCTTGTTTTACTTTTAGCGTGATCACCGATTGCAATCGGATCGATATTGTTCTCCTGAAACATGGTTACCATCTCATTTAATTTTTTCCCAATGACATGCTCGGCCCTGGCCTCTATTTTATTCAGGTCGACCGCTTTGCCCAAGTCATAGCCTTGGACCTCCAGCAGACTCGCTTTTAATTTCACTTCAATCCTGACCTTGGGGTCATGGTTTGCATTCGAAATATGATAATCGACACGTGACTCCACGTTATTGATATCTGTAAAGTCATTTTCCTTCCATTTAATTTCATAACTCCCCATCTTAAAGTTTTCAGTAAGGACTTTAAATAAAAGCCCTTCCTCATAAGGAATATATTTACCAATATAACGGTCCTTTTTAAACAAGGCGATCCCTTTTATCCGTATTTGGTCCCCTGCCGTTTCCAATAAGGGCAAGACCGGGTCGATTCCTTTACCATGACACGCATATAAATACCTGTGGAGATCCGCATCAGGCAAATTAGTCCTGATATTCTGTTCGATCAGCTCTTTCACTTGAACCCCTGGAGTTTTAATCAACTTCGGCTCCATTTTAACTACATCCTCCGCTTTGCCATGAACGACCGCTAAATACAAATCCCTTCCCACCATTGGGTCCCGCCTATATGTATCGACATAATCATTCAACCCCTTGCTTGCCAATTCTTCACCATAGAGAATGACCGTCAGTCTCCCACCGACAATCGGGAATGGTGTTTTTGCATTTTCCTGCTGGCGGGCTGCCTTTATATCATGGGAGACCGCTTCATATACTTCTTTACCTAGATTTGCTTCCTCACCAGGCTGAGGAACGCTGACAACGACCGTACCTTTGACTTTTTTATCTTCGGCATCATCATAACCCACGACTTCAGCAATTAAAATATCTTCTAATATTTGTTTTTCCACGCCGCAAGCCGTCATCAAGAAACCTGCCAATGTTATAAAAAGAAGTCGGATTTTCATGATTTATGCCCCCTGACTTTATAGACAATCGACTGCCATATGAATAAGAGAGGAAGATACAAATAAACGATATAAAAACCAATTTCCGAACTGATCGTGTTAAACTTATCGATTCTATAGCGGTTATCCAATAAAATGCAGGAAACTAAAATGATTAACAGAATCAAGACCAGCATCTTTTTCTGCCTTAGTCCAAATACTCTTTTTGCTGTCCTGCTCGCTGCCCAAACCCCTATGCAAACATTCGGCAGCACCATAAACAGCCAAACGGAAATCCCTATGTATTCGAACCTTTCAATGAATGGAAGATCTACAATTTTCCATAACGTCAAAGTTGCCCATATTACATCTTTCAGTTGATCTTGATGATAGTAGGCTAATGAAACAATGATGGATACTAAATATATCACCATAGTAAAAACCACCCCTAAGTGGGCCCACTTTTGTGATTTTTCACGGTTTTTAATGAAAGGGTAATAAATGAGGAGTAATTCAAAACCAAGGTAATTCAGGGTCATTTTCTTACAGGCATTCATGATTTCCAAAAAGGAATGATCAAGAAAAGGACCCAAATTTTCAAAGTGGGAGTACTTCAATGGGAAATAATTCAAAAGGAATAATGGCGACCCGATAATAAGCCCGATTATGCAAAAACCGGTGATGACCCTGAACCCTCCCTCCACAAAACTATACACGAGAATAAGAATGATGGTTATTAGCATCAGGATATTAACACCAGGGAACATCCAAACCTGAATGACTTCTAAATAAGTCCTGATAAGAATGATGGAGATCATTATGAAGTAGAGGATGAATAAAATATTCAAAGCATTTCCGACCCATTTACCGAACAAATCCTTGTGGATGGCGACTATATCAAGTGTTTGGGGACCCCTGCCTAAAAGCTTGAAACACATCCAAAGCAGAACATTTATGATCATCCCTGATATGAGGACAGATAACCATGCGTCTTGACCAGCCTCTTTCGCTATGACCCGTTCAAACCCCAATATCCCTACCCCAATCTGCATGCCGGGCATGAGGAAAAAAACAAAAAATGGAGATATTAGTTTAGTTTCATTCGGTTTGACTTCCATACCTTCTCACCGCTTTCTACACCTTATTCATCAATATCACTATGGGAGTTTCGCTCTTCCGCCTCCTTCCTTATCCTTAGTGGATTTTCCGTCCGCAGAAATTGCGGACGTTTTTTCTGCTTTGAAAAAGGGAGGCGAATGAGACTATCTTTAAAGTCATGAATTCTTAACGGGTAAAGCGGGTCTAAATATGGACTGCCAAGCGAAGTCAATTTCAATAAATGACTTAAAATGAATGCACTGCATAAAGCTATTCCAAACAGGCCGTATAACTGGGCTGCAATTAGAAAAGGGAAGCGGATAAGGCGGATGGTATTACTGATTTGGTAAATCGGCACCGTAAATGAAGCCAAGGCAGCCAAAGCGACGAGCATCAGTAAGACATTACTGACAAATCCGGCTTCCACAGCGGCTGTACCGATGACTATACCGCCAACAATACCAATGGTGGAACCAACCTTAGCAGGCAGCCTGACCGCTGCTTCCCTCAGCAATTCAATCGTCCCTTCCAGCAAGATGGCTTCCAAGATCGGCGGAAAGGGGATCACTCCCCTGGATGAAATTAAGATTGGCAGCAAATCCGTTGGAATCACTTGATAATGATAGGTTAAAACGGCAACATACAGCGGTGAAGATAAAACGGAAAACAGCACTGCGAAAAGCCGAATCAAACGGAATGAGGTGCCAAGATTCCAAATTTGAAAATAATCTTCAAATGACGAAAAGAACGAAATGATGGTATTTGGACCAACTAATGCATGTGGAGAACCATCCAGCATGATCCCTATTTTCCCTTCCGATAATACACTGGCCAGATGATCAGGCCGCTCCGTATCAATCAGTTGCGGAAACATCGAATTTCGATTATCCGTGATCATCTGGCTTACAAACGAAATATCGACGATCGTATCATATTCTATATCATCTATTCTCTGCATGACTGTATTAACGATCTGTTGATTTACTACCCCATCTATGTAGAGTACCGCTAACCTTGTTTGCGAGATGCTGCCGACCCGGAATTCCTTTGACTGCAATTCAGGAGTGGGCAACCGGTTACGGATCAGATTCAAATTCGAATCAAGCGATTCAACAAAGGCCTCCTTGGACCCGACGACCGTATACTCCGACTCGGGTGTGGAAATTTGCCTTTTCACATTATGAACACATGGAATCAGCAAACACATTTCATCATCTTGCTTGTATTGAATCATGATTGATCCTGCCAAAACCAACCTTTGAATGTCTTTTAGATCAGCCGTCAATTTCATATCTTCCATCGGAATATCGCCTTTTAGTTGCTTAAGATCCTTCTTTGGTTGATCCGATATGACAGCCAATACTTGTTCATGAAGCTGTTGTACACTAACCAGTGAATTGAAGTAGGAAATAGTGTAGCCATCATCATTCGGGAATTGGAAGGTAAGAAAATCGTTGGATGCTTTAAACTTTTTAAAGAGTCCCTGAAAATCCTTGGAAGTAACCTGAAAGGATGCTGCATCCATTTCCCTCCTGCCCTTAAAAAACCTCACCATCCCACCCCCATTTCCTTCTTAAAGTTTTTAGTTCATTCGATTATTGTAACCACCCTATTTAAAGTTAGTCATGATCCACCGATATCTTTAAAATGGGAAAAGACCTATCCGGAATCCACCGGATAAGCCTCTTCGTCTTAATTCTTTAATGAATACCAATTACCTTGGACTTGGAAAAATGCGTGTTACTAGTTCACGGAACTCTTCAGCGAATCCTGCAACGGGTTTTCCATTCTCGATATCATTCGCATACCCTTTAATTCTTTGAACGAAGTCCGGGTTTGTCGACACATAAACTTGGTCTACCGATGGATCGGCCCCCCTCACTGCATCAGCAACCCTTTCTTTAAGGTCATTCGAGATATCCTTATCCCCGCCGTCTTTCAATACTGCCCCTACATAGGCATTATTTTCAGTAACGATGACACTTGCGTTACTTACTTCCTTCAAGGCTTCGACCCGGTTTGAGATATCCTCGGAGACCCTCATATCGTTTATGCCATTACCGTTATCATTATTGTTATTGTTATCATTAACATTTTGCCTTGTGTCGCTCACATTCATCGGATTATCTAAATTATCTTGATTGGTACGATTCAGGCCAAGATTTTCACTGGCATCATCTTTATCATTAGGGGAACAACCTGTAATCACTAAAGCCATCATCGCACTTGATACTATCGCTTTATAATTCATTTCTTCACTCCTCTAAAATCGTTTAACATTACTATTTACGAGGAGAGGATGGATTATTCAGAAGAAGTGATCTTCAATCCGATAATCCCCACCAAAATTAAACCGACTAATACCAACCGCATAGTATCCTTAGGCTAATTGCTCAGGCTGTTTTTCTTTTCCCTAAACAAAGCTCTATGAAACATTATTGTAAGACAAGATTATTATTCGGGTGGTGACAGTGGCACTCTCTTTACAAAGCTTTACCCGAAGAACCAAATAAGCGTATTTTACCAATAACCATTTCTTTCACCGCTTCACGACCAAGACTTACATATTTGCTTGCATCGTAAACTTCAGAATCTTGATTTAATATGTCTCTAACAGTTTTTGTAAACGCAAAATGATTATCTGCATTCACATTAATTTTTGCAGTTCCTAACGAAATAGATTTTTTTATTTGTTCAGTAGGAAGGCCTGAAGCACCGTGTAAAACTAAGGGTATACCAATTGTTTGACTAATCTCTTTCATTTCTTTAAAACCTAGTTTGGGTTCTCCTTTGTAAAGGCCATGAACAGATCCGAGTGCTGGAGCTAAAAGGTCAATACCAGTGAGTTTAACTAACATCTCACAATCCTTTGGATTTGCATAGATAGAACCTTCTGAGACTACATCATCTTCTTTCCCACCTATACTTCCTACCTCAGCTTCAACCGATACTCCACGTTCATGAGCGTATTCAACTACCTGCTCGGTTAACTTCACATTTTCTGCAAATGGTAAACGGGATGCGTCTATCATAACCGAAGTAAACCCAGCATCAATGGCAGCTTTACAATTTTCTACACTAGAACCGTGGTCCAAGTGGAGTGCTACTGGAACAGTTATATTCATTTCATTCATAAGTGCTTTTACCATCGCTACAGCTACGGAACAACCACCTAAATAACGAACTGCTCCTTCCGTTACCCCAAGAATGACGGGTGATTTTTCTTCTTCAGCAGCTCCTAAAACAGCTTGTGCCCATTCAAGGTTATGTATGTCGAAATGTCCTACTGCATAACCTTCCTTTAAAGCCTTGATTAGCATTTCTTTCACTGTAACTAATTCCATTTTTCCACCTCGATTAAGTGAATGTTTGCTTTTAGAGGTTCATATGAATAAACTTTAGCATCAATGTATTTTTATTTGACATAACATGCAGAACAACTAATAACCAGACTTAATATCATGGAAATAAATATCAAAAAAACTCCATTCTACTACGATACCTTGTTTCTATTCATTTTTAATTTAACTTAGCTAAAATTTCTCTAATAAAAGCTGGCTCATCATTCGGAGTCCTTGAAGTAATTATGTTTTGACTTACGACAACTTCTTCATCAAGGTATTTTGCTCCACTATTTATTACGTCATCACGAATACCTTTATAACATGTAATTTCTTTACCGTTCAGGATATCCGCACTTATCATGACTTGTGGGCCGTGACAGATTCCAGCTATCACTTTCGATTTGTTATGCAGACCCTTAACGAAATCAACTGTATCCTGATTAACTATTAATTCTTCTGGTGCACTGCCACCAGGTATTATAACAGCATCAAAGTCATTTGCGTCAGCTTCACCAGCTGCTAATTCAGTTTGATAAGAGACTGTATTTTTCTTCCCTTTACATACAACACCTCTTGCATTACCGATAATTACAGTTTCATGACCCGCTTTCTTAATTTCTTCATAAGGGTTTTTCATTTCGGAATCCTCGAAATCCGTTGCTAGTAGAAAAGCTACTTTTGCCATTTTTATAACCTCCAAGAGATAAAGTTTTCAGAAAAGAAAGCCTCTACCCTATATATATTAGTAGAAGCTTTATATGAAACTTTAGACTGAACTCACTTTTTATAATTAAACTTCCGCGCTAAACATTCGTTAGATGTAGGAAAAATTCATAAGCCTCATTATCTGGGTATCCTTCATGCACGACTTTAGCAACAGCTTGAATCATTGCTTCTGGATTCGCAGATTGGAAAATATTTCTACCCATATCAACTCCTGCAGCGCCACCTTGAATGGAGTTATATGCTAAAGCTAGTGCATCTTTCTCATGAATTTTTTTACCACCAGCAACCACTAGTGGTACTGGACAAGCTGCGGCTACTTTTTCAAAATCATCACAATAATATGTTTTAACAATTTGAACTCCAAATTCGGCTAGCATTCTTGTAGCCAACAAGAAAAATTGAGGAGTCCGTTCCATTTCCTTTCCAACTGCTACAACACCCATTGTAGGAATAGAATATTTTGAACCTAGGTTTATCGCTTTATTTAATTCTTCAATTGTTTCTTTTTGTCCATCAGCACCAATAAAAGTTTGAATAGCTATTGCGCTTGCATTCATCTTAATTGCATCATCTATATCTACAACCATCGATTCGTGGCTTAAATCATCTTGCAAAATGCTCGAACCTGATGATGCTCTTAATGCAATTGATTTATTAAATGTCGGTGGTACACTACTTCTAATTGCACCTCTAGTTCCCATCAGACAATCAGCATAATTTGCTAACTTAGGAATTAGAATATCTAATCTTTCTAACCCAGATGCTGGTCCCATGAAGTAACCATGATCAAATGCTAGCATTACTGTTTTCCCAGTTACTGGGTTGAAAATTCTTGATAATCTATCCTTCATTCCCCAATCATAATTAGCAGCACCCTTTACATGAAAATTACCATTATTAGCAAATGCTACATCCTCTGAAAAGTCTTTCGCCGCTTTGTTTCCTATATTATCCGCCATTCTGATCTTCCTTTCTTTACTATATTCTAATAATAATTATTAAAAATCGTAGTCGTTTGTATTTTCTTTCGTGAATACTATTCTTTCAGGCAATATGATGATGCCAGAGTCTTCTGCTTCGTAATCATAGCCTTGAACTGTGTTAGGCTCTACTTTTACTTCTCCAAGCTCAGGGACATCAATAGTACCTCCAACTTTTAATTCATTTCCTTGTGCTAAATGATACGCAATGTAAACGGCAAGTGCACCTTGATCTTTAACATCCCATAAACCATGATTTTCAATTGTTTCATTTTCAATATATTGTCTCATTGAATTAGGAGAAGCAAATCCAGTAATAACCACATCTTCCTTGTTTAAACCTTTATTCTGTGCTGCTTGCGCCATAGCAGGAAGAGCCGTTGAATCAGGACAGATGATTACATCAATATCAGGATAGGTATCTAAGATACTTTCTCCCTTTTGTAGAGATACCTGTTCGTTTCCTTCCCCGAATTGCTTTGTTGCAATTTCCCAATTTGGATATTTTTCAGCAATATACTTTTCAGCATAATCAACCCATGAATTTTGGTCTGGAACAGTTGGACTTGAGTAGAACCAAGCAACTTGTTGTGGCTCATCAGGATTTTCAAGTTGTTCTGCAGCCATGTCAACAAGCATAGCACCCAAAATGTCAGGTGTTCCTTGATTTATATAGGCTGATCTATATTTTGGATCAACATCTGAATCCCAAGTGACAACTTTAATTCCAGCATCTAATGCTTTTTGTAATGCCTGATTTAATCCATCTGAAGAAACAGACGAAATAGCTATTGCATCAGCACCACTATTAACTGCACTATTAATAATTTGCACTTGATTTGCAACTGTTCCTTCAGGGGCACCATCATACTTAACATTAAAACCAATTTTTTCAGCCATTTCCTGTGCACCGTCATTCCCTGATTCAAAGAAAGCATTCCCTGTCATTTTTGGAATAAAGACTACTTCAATATCACTCGCATCCTTTTCTCCCTTTTCTCCATCATTACTGCTTCCAGCACCCTCGCTATTACAAGCTGCTAATAACATTGTTGAAATTGCCAGACCAGTGAATACTTTGAAAAATTTTGATTTACTCATTCAGATTACCTCTCTATCTTTCTTAAAATTTAGTAACCTTCTAACATTCACTTTAAATTTTTGACCTCCCATAAATGCTACTGAAATAATCAAGAGCATTCCTGTTGCTAGTCCTATATATTGTGTTTGGACCCCTCCCATTTGCAATCCTAGTTTTAGGAAACCAATGATTATGCTTGCAAGAGCAGTCCCGACAACACCCCCTTTACCACCTGTTATTAATGTTCCTCCTAATACAACAGCAGTTAAGATTGGCATTAAATATTCAGCGCCAAAATCTGCTCTAGAACTACCCAAATATGAAGTTAAAATAATCCCTGCTATTCCTGCACTTAACCCTGATAATACATATGTACTAGTAATTATTTTCCTCGTATTGATTCCAGAGTACTCTGCAGAATTTTGGTTAATTCCAGTTAAATAAATGTATCTTCCATATCGCGTCCAATGAAGTAGCACGTAAGCAATTAGCAGCATGACAACAAAAATGATGACTGAATGCGGGATGCTCCATATTTTACCATTAGCTAGATTGATAAACCCTTGTGAAAACCCGGAAATCCCTTCATAAGTACTTGCTCCAGACATTCCAACCAAAACTAAAGCAATACCGCTATATAAAAGCATCCCGCCAAGCGTTATGACCATCGCTTGAACCCTTGTATAAGCAATTAGAACGCCATTCAGTAAACCACATAATCCACCAGCTAATACTGCGAGAAGAGCTGCACCCCACATATTCATTCCGTAAACTTGAGACAGAAGACCCGTTACCACAGATGTTAATCCGATAATGGATCCACCAGATATATCGATACCCCCAGTAATGATGACAAAAGTAACGAAGAAGGCAATGATTGCGATCCCCACAAAATCGTTAAAGCTATTTAATAGAATTTTTATATTCCAAAATCTCGGGTTAATCAGACCAAAGATTATGATTTCTGCAAGTAAAGTAGTTAATAAGACTAAGTTCCATTTGGGTATTTTTTTTAACATCCTAATCTCACACCTCCTCCTTGTAGTTTAGAATCCTTGTATTTAATCTATCCCTTCTTGTTCTATTGTTAGCTCGGCGTGCAATTAGGACATCAGCAACAACAATGATAATTAATAAAGAACCTGAAATAGCGGAATTCCAGAATGCAGGGACCTTCAAGAATACTAAAACAGAGTTGATGGAACTCATGATAATCGCTCCAATTGATGCCCCTATAACGGACCCAATACCTCCGCTTAAGGATACTCCCCCAAGAACTGCTGCAGCGATTACAATCATTTCGATCCCCAATCCAGCAGTCGTTGAAATAAAGCCAATTTGGCTGGCAAATATTAGCCCAGCAATGGAAGCTGAAACACCGGAAATGACAAAAGCAATAACTTTGTATCGATTAACAGGTATTCCAATTAATACGGCACCATCCTCATTATCACCAATCGCAGCGAAGTACCTTCCTTTTTTACTATTAGATAAGTAAAAGTGAACGAGAATAACTGCTAAAATGATAATGATCGTTAGTATATTTATTCCGAACACATTCATCTGTGAAATGTGTTTGAAGTTGTCTGGAAGATTCTCAACCCACTTTCCATTTGTAAAAATCACTTGGGTTACCCTGAAAATTTCAAGCATACCAAGGGTCATAATAAATGAAGAGATTTTTAACTTAGTCACTCCTAATCCATTGATTAATCCAATAACAGCACCTATTGTGATCGCTATTACTACAGCCAGGAAAACACTCCCGCCATCTCTAAGAATAACTCCACTAACTGAAGCACTTAGACCTAATACTGCACCGATAGAGATATCGATTTCACCAGTCAATAAAACAAATGTCATCCCTACTGCAAGCACGATATAAAGCAAACTATTCTTTGCCGCATTGTGTATGTTTCCTGAAGAAATAAAATCGGAGTTAATTAAACCTACAATCGCAAACAGCAAAACTAAGAATACTAGCGTTCTAAATTCTCGATGCTTTGTCATACCTTTGACTTTAGACATGTCTTTCACTTCCTTTATAAGTGCCAAAAGCCGCGCTCATCACATTAGTTGCATTTATCTCATCTAAACCTAAACAAGCATTACAGGTTCCCCGATAAATGGCATATATTCGGTCACTAATTCTTTCAATTTCCTCCAAATCTGATGAAATGAGTAATATGGAGTATCCCTGTTCTTTTAATTGAGTAATGATGGAATATATATCACTTCTGGCAGCTGCGTCAATTCCTCTTGTTGGTTCATCCATGATGATGATTTGTGGATTTGTTGATAAAATTCTTGCTATAACAACCTTTTGCTGATTTCCTCCAGATAAGGATTTAACCTCATCATCCTGGCTGCTGATTTTAATACTCAATTTGTTAACATACTCATCCGTGATATCTTTTTCAAATTTTTTATCAATGAAAAATCTGTGTTTTTTTATTACTTGTGCTGTAACATTATTACTTATAGAACTTATTGAAAAAATCCCGTTCAAAAATCTGTCTTCAGGTATATAAGCTAAACCGCTTTCAATTGTTTCACTAGCAGATAAATCTGTGATATCTTTTCCATTCAAGTAGATTTTTCCGCTTTGGACTTTATTCATTCCATAAATGGCCTCTGCAATCTCTGTTCTTCCAGCTCCAACAAGACCAGCTAGACCAACTACTTCTCCCTTATATACATCAAAGCTAATATCTTTGAAGCCGTCTCCACCTAATTTTTGTACCTTAAGAATGGGTTCTTCCTTACTTCGATCCAAAAATTCCTTTTTAAATGTTTCATTTTCACTCCGTTCGCTATCCAAAGGTAATAATCCCTTGATTAACATTTCCTTTGTAAAATCATTTATCTTTCCTTTAAGAGTCACTTTTCCATCTCGTAATATAACAGCATGTGTTGAAATTTGAAAAACTTCATCTAATCTATGAGTTATATAAAATATTCCTACACCGGAGGATTTTAATTGTTCGATTAACTTAAACAAAGACTCCGTTTCAGCAAACGTTAATGAAGAAGTTGGTTCATCCAATATGAGAACCTTCGCATCTCTTAGGAGTCCCTTAATAATCTCCACTTGTTGCTGCTCTGCTATTGATAGGGAAATGGCAAATCTATTTAATTCTAGATTCCAACCTAATTGTCCAATTAACCTTCTTGCTTGCGCTCTTACTTCAACTTTATTCTTACTAAATCCAATCGTTAGATTTTGCTCGACAGTCATATTGGGAAATAGCAATGGTTCTTGTGGAACCAAATAAATCCCTTTACTATGGGCGATCGAAGGATTAAAATGAACGACCTTTTCCCCATTAATTTCTATACTTCCTTCATCCGCTTTATAAACTCCCGTAAGGATCTTCATCAACGTACTCTTTCCGGCTCCATTACCACCTATAATCGAAATCACTTCTGACTCGCTGATTTCTAGAGAAACACCCTTTAACACTTTATTTTGATTAAATGACTTCTGGATATTTTCAAATTTCACTAGCTGTCTTAATACTTCCATAAAAGACCCTCCATACTTTCTCAAAATATGTCTATGTATGTAGTTTAAACACTCTAATTTGTAACCGCTTTCTTAAGGGTACTTCAGTTATAATTTAATACATTTTATTAAGTAAGCATCACTTTATTCACATTTTAACTATTTCGATTAGTCGAAAAATACTATTATTTTTTATAAGTGATAATAAATTTCAAAACTGAATATACATAAAAACGGCTTAAAATACACGTTTATTCTTATTCTCCCGCTATGACAAAATCGTTAACATTTTATATTTACCTTGTTATTATTTTTAATTTTTTCAAAACAAATATTTATAGATGAATATTTTGTTTAAATCCAAATAATGATAAAAGAGTGATGAAAAATGACATATGAAAATGACTTAATCGTAAAAATTGCTTGGCAGTATTATATTGAAGGATTGACTCAAAATGAAATCTCTAAATCTCTAAACCTATCTAGAATGAAGGTGATTAAATACCTCGAAAAAGCCAAAACAAACAATATTATACAATTCAAAATTAACTTAGAAGAATTGGATAATCTGACGATCCAAAATAAGATTAAAGAAAAATACAATTTGAAGGATATTTATATTGTCCCAACCTCCCATGACAATACAGTTGACAGTCTTACAATTGCTGCTGCTCAATACATTGAAGATCGAATTACAAACGACACAATGATAAGTATAGGTTACGGAGAAGCAGTATCGAAAACCTTGGGACACTTACAAATATCTGCTAAATATAAAATTACTTTTGTATCTTTGTCTGGCGGCGTAAAGTTCTACATGCCCACAGCAATAGATACAAGTTCCGATTACTATACGAATCCAAATTATAATCACTACATTGTTCCTACTCCCCTACTCGTATCTTCAAAAGATATTGCAGATCATTTGCTAGAGGAACAACCGGTAAAAAAAATATTAGAAATGATTCCTTATTCGAATATTACTTTAATAGGAATTGGTGCTCTTAATGATCATGCGACTTTAGTTAAAGAAGGATACCTAAATGCGAATGATTTTGAAATTTTAAAAACAAAGGGCGCTGCTGGCGATTTACTAAGCCAGTTTTACGACATAAATGGTCATGTTTTAGATTTAGATTTTCATAAAAAGCTAATTAGTACTGAAATTAATGTATTAAAATCACTTAATCATGTTGTAGCAGTTGCAGGAGGCCATGATAAACAGGATGCAATAAAAGGTGCACTTAAGGGGGGATACATAGATGTACTAATTACTGATGAAGTGGTAGCTCAAAGTTTGGCTTAGGAAGAACTTAAATGATTCAGTAAATCATTGAAAGGAAGGTAATTATGGAAAAATACCTAATGGCTATAGATGCTGGAACCGGCAGTGTTAGAGTAATCTTATTTAATACATTAGGCCAGGAATTGTGTGTCGCTCAATCTGAATGGACGCATAAAGAGGATAAGAGATATCCAGGATCAATGGATTTTGATATTAATCAAAATATCAACATCATTACTGAACTAATAAAGGAAACCATTACAAAAAGCAAAGTAGCTCCAAAAGATATTATCTCTATATCAACCACAAGTATGAGAGAAGCGATTGTCCTATATGACGAAGAAGGAAAAGAATTATGGGCTTGTGCAAACGTAGATTCGCGGTCAAATGATGAAGTTTATAATCTTTATAGCATAAGCGATTCAATAGAATTTGATCTTTATAAGGTATCAGGTCAAACATTTTCCTTAGGAGCTATTCCAAGGATCCTTTGGATAAAAAATAATCTGCCTGAGACTTATAACAAAATGAAGTATGTCACCATGCTCAATGACTGGATTACCTATCGTTTATCAGATGTCATTTCAGTAGAACCTTCAAACGGCTGTACAACCGGGCTATTTGATATTAAAGAAAGAGTTTGGGACTCTGAATTAGCTAACAAAGTAAATCTAAGGGAGGACATTTTTCCAATTGTTCATGAAAGTGGAACAGTTATTGGAAATGTCACCAAAAAAATGGCAGCGCTTACAGGTTTAAGTCCAGAAACTTTAGTTGTTGCGGGTGGTGGGGATGCCCAGTTAGGATGCATTGGTGTTGGAGTTGTCAACGAAGGAGATGCAGCCGTTTTTGGGGGGAGTTTTTGGCAATACGAATATACCACGAATCATGTTGAAATCGATGACGAATGTAGAGTAAGAATTAATTGCCATGCTGTACAAAATACTTGGCAGTATGAAGCAATTGCATTCTTCCCCGGTTTAGTAATGAGATGGTTTAGAGATTGTTTCTGTGAGCTTGAAAGGTATCTTCAAAATGAAACAGGAGAAAGTATCTATTCACAAATGGAAAAGCGAGCACGTAACATACCAGCTGGCAGCTACGGTATGCTATGTACATTTTCCAATATAATGAACTATAAGGCTTGGAAACATGCAGCCCCAAGCTTTATCAATTACAAACTGGACTCAGATAAATCTAATAAGGCAAGCTTTTACAGATCCATTATGGAAAATGCCGCCTTTGTAACAAAAGGAAATATTGAATTGGTTAATGAAATAACAAATACATCTCCTGAGTCCATTATTTTTGCTGGTGGTGCATCAAAAAGCGATTTATGGTGTCAAATTGTTTCCGATGTACTTAACAAACCATTAAGAGTCCCCGTAGTTAGAGAATCAACTGCTCTTGGTGCTGCTATTTGTGCCGGAGTAGGTGCAAAAGTTTATAACGATTTCAATGAAGCCATTTCAAAAGTAATTAAATTCGAAAAAACGTATTATCCAAATCAAGAGAATAACGTAGTATATGAAGATTTATATAAAAAGTGGAAAGATATTTACAAAAAACAACTAGAATTAGCAGACAACGATTTAACAGAACATATGTGGATAGCACCTGGATTAAAATAAAGGCTGTTTCGCATACTTTGTTGCTTTTAAATGATATTTACACGATGATTAAGGGTTAATTTCCGTTGCTGGTACTCGCTTTCCGCGGGCGGTCTCAGGAGCCTCCTCAGTGCCTTGCACTTGAGGTTCTCCCTCAACACGCTTCTTCCGCAGGAGTCTCGCATATTCGTTACAATCAACATCAGCTCGAATTTGTTACTTGCAAAAACAACAAACGCTACGAAAAGAGCCAAAATAAATGATATGGAGTGATTATAATGACAATTGTTAACGAGAATGAAAGAGAATATAGATTTGGAGATAGCGGTCCAAAATATCTTTTAAAAGGACCAAGAATGAATTTTGGAATTGTTGTTTTAAAGCCCGGACAAGATTTCCCTGCCCATTATCATAATATCATGGAAGAAAACTTCTTTATCCTCGAAGGAGAATTAGTAATACATATTGATAATGAAGTTTTCACATGTAAAAAGGGAGATTTTATCCATGTTGAACCAAAAAAAGTTCATTATTTAATAAATAAAGGGAATACAGACTTTAAAGCTGCCTTTATGCTTTCTCCTTACCAAGAAAAAGATAAAGTTGAAGTAGATTATAAACTAACTGTTTGATTTTTGAAGTGGTCAAATTTGCGGGGAAAATGATTTTTTCGAAGTCCATCATCACTACTTATGTATAAATGAATTAGGTTATAAAGAATAACTGACACTTAAGTGATTGCTCGTTTCAAAGAACGTGGCGAAAGATTAATTTCCTCTTATTTTCAAATGTCTAAACTAACACAAATATGATTTATCTATTTTTTCCACAATTTTAAGATATTCTGTCGGGTTTCTTTTAAATTGGTTGATTCCCCACAATACATCCTTCGGCAGAGCTGGACCTTTTTACTTCCGCTGTAAAAGGATGTATAGGCTTCAGACCAACCGACTGCACTTCCTACACGGTAAGTATAGGATGTATTTGGGGTTAATCCTTCCATGATGGCTTTATGAATTCTCATTTCACCTGCCCCAAGAGGCCCCTATTCCGGTCCAAATTGCATACGCTGTTCCCATAGGCAAGGCAAGGTTTTTATCGCCGATGATAAAAAATAAAAACTAATGACCATACCGGCAATCGTTATGATAGAAGGCACTAATTTCGTAAAACCCTCAGTATACTTTAAACTTGTCGCCCATACCACTTCAAATAATCCTGCAATCACCAATTGAATCCAAGCCATCTTTTTTCCCTCCAATTACAGAAAAAGCCCGAAAGGTCATAAATCATAACCTCCCGGGCTTTTTTCCCTCCGTGTACGCAGATTCCTGCGCGTTTCTCTTGGACCATTCCGGTGAAATTCAACCGAGGAACCCTAGAAACTCATTATTTCCATACTATATCATGTACATTTCAAATCGGTCAAACACTTATGCATCGCTTCTGTTCCTATGCTTCCACTTGTCACCTTTTATTGAGAACCAAATATTTTTAAAGGGTTCAGGTATTTCTTTAGCCGCATCAACCGTATATTGTACGGCCTCTTTTTTATATTGAACATCTTCACTGATTTCTTGCTGGGTCATGGCGAGTTGGTCCGTCTCCGATTTAATCTGGTCCGTTTTGGCCTGGATGCGTGTAACGGTTTCAGTCACATTATCAATTGTCGGTTTGGAATCCTTAAATGTTTTAAAAGCAAAAAACGCTAAATAGATAATCGATCCGATAAAGAGGGCAAGACTAATATATACAATGATCACCTAGATTCCTCCTTTTATTTTACCTTTACTATACCCGTAATAAATGGGCAGAAAACGAATCCACATGTATTTTCTTTTATGCCTGGTCATATTATTGATAGAAAAAGGAGGAATGAAAATGAATCAAATGCCTCTGCTTAAAGCCTGTTTTAAAGCTGGAATACACTTCATCAGACATATGACCATACAGCAGGCTGCCACTATTGCAGGAATCATTTTTTTAATCATTCATCCAGAAGTTTTCAGCCCCCTTTGGCTTACATTGGCAACCTCCGTCTTGATTCTGCTCCTGCTTTGAAGATTATTAGTGACCTCCCGAACACTGGTTGAGTCACCGATTTCTTCACTAACATCCCCATCCAGATCAGGAGAACACCGAGGATATGCAACATCCCTCTCTTGACCTTAGAAGAGTGTTCCTGACGGATTTAATTGCCATGGAGACTCGAACATTAATAGGTCTGCTTCCATGCATACTATCTTATGGAAGTACATACGGTGGAAAACACTATTTCCATTAACACCTTATATCCACTCTTCTTAAATTATGGGGATATCTGTTTAAGACAGCATTGAATTAAAAATGTGCACACTTGGACTTCAAACCCTTCATAAGGATGAACTATAAAGTTTAATCAATCGATTGATTAA
Source organism: Peribacillus simplex (assembly GCF_030123325.1). Taxonomy (NCBI): domain Bacteria; kingdom Bacillati; phylum Bacillota; class Bacilli; order Caryophanales; family Bacillaceae; genus Peribacillus; species Peribacillus simplex. The sequence continues at coordinate 5,399,927 of NZ_CP126106.1, forward strand.
AAAGGAATTTGACTTGTACCCCCTTGTGACAGCAGAACTTCCCTCCCCTTCATATATTGATCACACTGCAATTACCATTCTATCAAACGAATAACTATTAGAAAATTTTAAAAAATGTGTATAATTAGACTATATTCATTAACTCTTAAGGAGGAATCATAGTCATGGATACTCTCATTCAACAGTTCAGGAATTTGCCCACCACGGCGATTTCCGATGCAATGGAAGGGTTGAGCAATCTGGAATCAGCGATTAAACCCTTAAAGGAAGAATATCATATGGCCGGACGAGCATTTACTGTACAGATGCCCGTTGGTGATAATTCAGCCGTGTTAAAAGCAATCGGCCAAGCAAGTCCTGGTGATATTATAGTCGTTGACAGCAAAGGTGATACATACCGGGCAATAGCAGGAGATTTTGTTGTCGGCATGATGCAGACCATGGAAATTGGCGGCCTCGTAGTAGATGGAGTCATTCGCGACCTTGAAGCCATTAAAGGGATGACTTTCCCTGTTTTCAGCAAAGGGACGACGGTTGCCTCAAGCGGCAAGGCCGGTGTAGGCGAAACCAATATCCCCATTTCCTGTGGGGGTGTCACTGTATTTCCAGGGGACATTATCATAGGGGACATAGATGGGGTCGTGGTCGTGCCACAAGCCATGGGTGAAGAAATCCTTACCAAAGCAAAGGATAAAATCTTGAAAGATGAACAGCGTGCTGAAAAATATGCAGGGAAGCCTGATGAAATAAGAAAGTATATTGCCATGATGACCAATAAAGCATGATCTAACGCATAAAAAAACAGGCAGGAAGCGATGGCTTCCTGCCTGTTCTTTTCATTAGCCTTATTTATCGGTCTTTTCGTCTTCCTTTGAACCTTCTTCATCATATGTGTAATCATAATCAGTAGGGTCAATCGGTTTAAAACCATTTGGAGTATAGAAACGGAGTAAGTCACCGTTCACTACTTGGTCGGATAAATTGAGCATCGTTTCAGCTCTCTTTTTATAATTGAGGATGTCATCATTTTCCTCGACCAATTCACCTGTTTTAGTATCGTAGTATTTACCTTTAATGGAAGTGACATCCGGTGTAACAAAATCACCATTCCTGAAAGGTACCACTTCATTATGATCTTTTGACAATAAATCTGAACCGAATTGTACATAATCTTTAGATTCGATTCCTAACAGATGCAATAAAGTAGGGAGAAGGTCGATCTGTCCTCCGTATTGGTGCATTTCCCCGCCTTCAACACCCGGAACATGAATCAATAATGGTACACGTTGCAATTGGGCATTCTCAAATGCGCCAACATCCTTGCCAAGCACTTTTGACATGGCTTCTTTATGGTTTTCGGAAATACCATAGTGATCACCATACATAACGATTACCGAGTTATCATATAGACCGGATTCCTTCAGATAATCGAAAAACTCTTTAAGCGCCTCATCGGCATAGCGTGCAGTCTGGAAGTAATTATCTACGGAAGCATCGCCTGTCGTTTGCTTACCGATTGTTGCTTTTTCCTGGTCCATCGCATATGGGAAATGGTGAGATACCGTTATGAATTTTGTATAGAAAGGCTGTTTAAGCGTTTCTAACATTGGAATCGATTCCTTGAAGAAAGGCTTATCCATTAATCCATAACTCAGTACTTCCTCTTTATTTTCCATATTATAATGGTTTGCATCGAAGAACTGATTAAAACCAAGAGACTTATACATTTTATCCCGGTTCCAGAAAGACTTGTAATTACCATGGAACACAGCAGATGTGTATCCTTGTTGTCCTAAAATCGCTGGTGCTGCTTGATACGTATTTTGGGCACGGTTTGTGAATGCTGCCCCCTGTGGTAAACCGAACAGGGAATTTTCAAGCATGAATTCGGCATCCGCCGTTTTACCTTGGCCCACTTGATGGAAGAAATTATCAAAGTGCATGAAATCTGACTTATCATGTGCAAGTGAGTTCAAAAATGGAGTTACTTCCTCCCCATTCAACTTATAATCGATCAGGAAATTCTGCATCGATTCCAAATGCAGGTAGATAACATTCTTACCTTTGGCTGCACCAAAATATTCAGGGTTCGGTTCAGCGCTTGTTGCCTTCGTATAGTTGACGACTTCTGCGATATCCGTGCTGTTTGCAGTCGCACGCTGAGCGTATGTTTTAGTATTCTGAACGGCATCATAAACCGTATAGTTGAACATGCCCAAATATTTGACGATATAGTTCCGGTCGAATGTTCTTGATAATAATTGCGGGCGATCCTTTTCAGCAAGTCCTAAATTGATTGCGAAAATGGCAAGTCCCGCTAGGTAAACCAATCCAACTGTACGGCGTTTGACTTTGAAGTCTTCCACTTTAAAGTCTTTGAATCTGTACAACACGATCAAAAGAACCGTATCAAGGAAATAAAATACATCATGGCCTTTAAATAATTCTAAAATACTCGGCCCCAAATCCCCGGCATTTTGCACTTGCGTCAAGGTTGGCAATGTAATGAAATCGGTAAATGACCGATAGTATACAATATTGAAGAATAACCATAAGGACATCAATAGGTTCAACCTGATGATCCATTTAAACGATTTTTTGCCTCTAGCCAATAGTGCCAAGCCAAAGAATAAAATGGCTGAACTTATCGGGTTTATGAACAGTAAGAACTGTTGCAGGCCATTTTCAATACCTAAGTTAAATTCAACTCGATATCCAATATAAGTTTTTATCGTAAACAAGACTACTGCAATAAAGAAAAAGCCTAGTATGTTATCTGCAAATAAATGCCGGCTTTTTTTAAGAAAATTATTCATGCTTTCACCTCTATTAATCTAGTGGTTTATTTATATAAATTTTTACAAACTTACAAAAGACGGAAAATCGGAAACCCTATAATAGCATTCTTTCACTTGGATAGTCAAGATTGTGAAAACCACCTTTTGTCACATCCATAACCCTTATATCCAGAACACTTCTTTAGCTTATGAACAAGCCTTTGAAAAAATAACAGAGTTTCGCCCGTCTCGAATGTTCAGCGCACCTATAACAAATATATAGGAACTCCATGTCTTAATCCAATAAATATCACCGTAACTTTTTATGGTGACTTTGGGTGACAGTCACTAATTAGTTTCACGTCCTTCAGGCTTTTACCATTATAAACGACTCTTTATAAAAAAACCAGTGCATTACAAAATATGTAAAGATATAAATCTTCAATTAATTAAAGCTATAAATATATCCAGGATTTCTTTCCCGATGATTCGACAGTTGAAAATGGCTAGCCGGTTACATGGTTGCATCTCTCCTCCGCACTTTTGATACCCCATTCAAAATCCAAGCCTGCAAAAGTTTGACCCGTTTACCATTGCGTCCTGCCACCCTGAAATCCCATAAAATAACAAATGGATTTCGCGTAATATCGACATCATTCCCCTCCGGCATATTTAATTAGCTTTTTTCAAATAATTTTTCCTGTAAGTGATTAATATTGTGTTTATATTTTTACTTTCCAGGATAATTTTTATCATCCATAAAAGATTCAATTTACCAAAGTTCACTTAAATTACAATTTTAAACCCCTCCTGGAACCGGAAAGGATGCAAATGACATTATAATAGGAAGAAACTGAATTTTCCCATACTGGCTGAAAGGTTATTTTCTTTCAATAGCAGCCCATATGACCATAGCAGCGGTATCAGGCTTTGAATATAGGTCTTGTCTTTTCCATTCCCCTTAATGGGGGTTGTGGCGCCTTATAAGCTTACCTGTGTTTTGTAAGAAATCTTTTCATCCCCTTTGTTAGTATATTTGTTTCATCCAGTTTTATTATAAAAAATAAAAATCCTGCCCTCGATCGAGGACAGGATTCCTTATTTCTATTACTTGATGCCTTCTGAAATTTCTTTAACCATGGCGTCAACAGATTCTAAACCGCCGCCTGATAAGTACCAGTAGTTAGGGTCTAGATAAATGATGTTACCTTCTTTAAATGCTTTTGTATTTTTCACAATGTCATTTTCAACAGTTTCTTTCGCTCTAGCTCCATCTCCGGCAACCGCATCTCTATCTACAACGAATAGGTAGTCAGGATTCTTTTCAGCGATGTATTCGAAAGAAATACTTTGACCATGTGTCGATACTTCCAATTTATCATCTACTGCAGGTACTCCGAATACATCATGGATGATTCCAAATCTTGAATCAGGTCCGTAAGCACTTACTTTTCCACCGCTAGAAAGAACGATTAAACCAGTTTTGTCAGTTGGGGCTTTTTCTTTCAAAGCATTGATGTTTTCTTCAACACTTGCCAATTGTTTAGCTGCTTCGTCTTCTTTATCGAAGATTTTACCCAAAAGTGTTACGTTTTCTTCAAAGGATTCCATATACTTTGTTGTATCTACACCCACAAAAACAGTAGGGGCAATTTTGCTTAATTCTTTATATGCTTCAGATTGACGGCCAGAGATTAGGATTAGGTCAGGAGCAATTTCATTTATTTTTTCGAAGTCAGGCTCTTTTAATCCGCCGGCATTTTCAGTTGTACCTTCATATTTAGAAAGGTATTTTGGAAGGCCATCATGAGGAACAGCTGCAACTTCCACACCCAATTTATCAAGAGTATCAAGTGTACCCATATCGAATACAACGACTTTTTCAGGGTTTGTTTTTACTTTCGTTTCGCCTAGTTGGTGCTTAACCGTAATTTCTTCGCTTTTAGCACTTTCCTTTTTCGCGCTTGATTCTTCTTTTTCCTTATCTGATCCACAAGCTACAGCCACTACAGCCAGCATTGCAACCAAAAGCAGTAAGGATAATTTCTTAAACATTATGGTCACCTCGAAAATTTTTTTTATTTAAAATTACGTATTGAATCCTCACCTTCACGGAGTTCACCTTCATCACTTTCCCTGCCGTACGAACAGGAGGCGGCTAAAGTCTTGGGCGCCCGCCAACTCTTAACTGCCTAAGAAACGTATGAGGTGATTCCGGGAAGGCTAAGAATACTGAAGTAATTTAAAACCAAATGGAATTGCCTTACGTGAAGTACACACAGATCTTATTGTCATTGATGCTTTGGATTTCAATATCCATATCATAGATTTCCTTTAATACATTGGAATTGATGACTTGCTCGGTAGGTCCATTATGAACAACCTTGCCATCCTTCAATGCGACAATATAGTCGGAATAGCAGGATGCAAAATTAATGTCATGAATGACGATGATGACCGTTTTCCCTAATTCGTCGGCCAATCTCCTCAATACCTTCATGATTTGGACGGAATGCTTCATATCAAGATTGTTCAGGGGTTCATCAAGAAGTACATACTCCGTGTTCTGAGCAATGACCATGGCAATGAAGGCCCGCTGTTGCTGCCCGCCGCTAAGCTGGTCAAGAAACTTATCCTGCATGTCGGCAAGTTCCATATATTCAATCGCTTCATCGACGTATTTCCAATCCTCTTTGGTCAGCTTGCCTTGTGAATAAGGAAAACGGCCAAAGGCGACGAGTTCACGAATCGTTAAACGGATATTGATGTGGTTAGCCTGCTTTAAGATGGCAATCTTTTTCGCAAGTTCATTGCTATTGAATTTCCCCATATCCTTGCCATCGATCAGGACTTCTCCCGAATCCCTGGCAATGAGACGGCTGATCATCGAAAGGACGGTACTTTTCCCCGCTCCATTGGGACCGATGAAGGATGTGATCTTCCCTTTCATTATTTCAATGGAAACATCCTCGACAACCGTTTTACCATTATATTTTTTGAATAAATTTTTCACTTCTACCATGATTTATTCTCCTTTAATAGAAGATAGATGAAATAGACACCGCCGACAAAGTTGATGATGACACTTAAGGTGGTGGAGAACGTGAAGATCCTCTCCACAATGAATTGGCCGCCGACCAGGGCAATCACACTGATCAGCATGGCACCCGGGATGATATGTTTATGCTGATAGGACTTAATGAATTGATAGGCCACATTTGCAACAAGTAATCCGAGGAACGTGATCGGACCGATCAGGGCAGTGGAAATGGAGATTAAAACAGTAACGACGATTAAAACCCGCTTCGTGACAAAATCATAATCCACACCCAAGTTTATGGCTTGGTCCCTCCCCAATGACATGACATCTAAATATTTCAAAAATCTCATGAAATATATCATTGCCGCTATCATGAGGATAATCGCTAACGTTAACAGGTCCGTGTTGACATTATTGAAGCTGGCGAACATTTTATTTTGAACCATTTGAAACTCATTCGGGTCAATCAATACCTGCATGAATGAAGACATGCTTCCGAATAAGGTTCCGAAGATGATGCCGATCAGCAATAGGAAGTAAATATTGCGGTTTTTCTTGAACATGAACTTGAACAGCAGGCTGGAAAAAATAAGCATGGCTGCAAGTGTAATCAGGAAATTGAGATTTTTATTCATGATCATGATATGCGTTGAACCGAAGAGGAAAATCACTCCCGTTTGAATCAGCATATACATGGAGTCCAACCCTAAAATGCTCGGTGTCAGGATTTTATTATTCGTGACCGTCTGGAAAATCACTGTTGAAAAAGCTATTGCACAACCAACCACGATGATGGCGATGATTTTTATGACCCTTCTCGGCAGTGCATAATCCCAATTCGGGCCAAGGTCCCAAAAGATATAACCTGCCGTTAAAGCTGCTGCAAGAACAGCCAATATAATGATCCTACTTTTATTATTCATATGCCTTTCTCCTCAGTATCAGATAGATAAATACGGCGCTTCCTATCACACCAACCACGAGCCCGATCGGGATTTCAAATGGATATATGAGGATCCTGCCCAGAATATCGCAGATCAATAGGAATACTGCCCCTAGCAATGCTGTATGAGAAAGACTCTTTTTCAAATTGTCGCCAAGGTAAAGGGATACAATATTTGGTACGATCAATCCTATGAAAGGAATCGTTCCCACCGTTAACAGAACGACAGTGGAGGATAATGCCACGATGATCAACCCAAAATTGACTATAAGCTTATAATTGAGTCCTAGATTGATAGCAAACTCCTCACCCATCCCTGCCACAGTGAATTTATTGGCAAAGAAGTATGCGAGAATGACCAGAGGGATACTTACATATATAAGTTCGTACCTTCCCGACATGATCATCGAGAAATCCCCATTCATCCATGTGTTGAGGCTTTGAATCAAATCATATTTATAGGCAAAGAAAGTCGAGATGGATCCGACGATATTACCGAACATCAAACCAACCAAGGGAATGAAAATCGTATCCTTATATTTCACTTGATCAAGAATTTTCATGAACAAGAATGTACCTGCCAAAGCGAATATGAAAGCGAATGCCATTTTCTCAATGAGTGCCGCCGATGGAAAAATGATAATGGCAAGAAGAAGTCCAAGCCTAGCGGAATCCATGGTTCCGGCAGTCGTCGGGGATACAAATTTATTGCGGCTCAATTGCTGCATGATCAGACCGCTTATACTCATCACAATACCGGCAATGACTATGGTCACCATTCTGGGGAAACGGCTTTGCAGCATGATTTGCACCTTATCATCACTTAGATCCAATAAATCCAGGGGGGTAATATCCTTTACACCAATGAATAATGACGTAAATGACAAAACAATTAACGCCATGACTAAATATCTTATCTTCATCTACATTTCCTACTCTTCCTATCTTAGTTAATACAGCGATAATATTTTTAATTAAAGATATTTGAATATAGACTATTGCAAAGTCACCTATTGAAAAGGAAATCATGAAGTTGCAATAGTTACAAAGTTCTCCCATTCGTGATAATGAGATTCATTATCACTCATACTCATTCTATCATTTCTCAGACATGTGTCAATATATAGAAGTGAATTACTTTGATATTCTCCGGATAGTCATATTGTAATGAATTTGAATGAACCAATCATGCATTTCGTTTCAGGAAGTGATAAAATCAAAATAACAAATATTTACTCTTCTATGAAAGAAGCGATATGATGAAAAACTTGCTATCCAAAGTGTTCTCAAAAAAGGCGAAAATCCAGATTGAATTTTGCCAAAATAATCTTGACCGCTTCCTTAATGAACAAACAGCTGCCGATTATGGTAAGTTCTTGGCTAATCCAAGGATTCAATATAAGGAATATGAATGTTTGAGTGAGTGTAAACTTTGTAGGAAAACCCCCTATGCGAAAGTGAATGGCCAGATAATGAGTGGCGAAGATTCACAGGATCTTTTAAATCAGTTACATGATGAATTGAAATGATACGGGCCAATCAAATTGCTTGATCCGTATCGTTTTGACTTTCCACCTGTAATTATAAAGAATACAGGTGATGAACATCTATTAAAAGGCATTGCGAAGCATGCTACGGAATCATTAATCTAGTCGTTAATTCCTGTTTTTCACTATTTCCTACGTTTTCACTGTATAAATAGATTAATATATGATAATTTATGGAAAAAGATAGACAGGAGGACGTCCATGAAAAAAATCATTCCTACCATCATATCAGCCGCAGCACTAAGTCTTGTCACTGGATTGCCTGGCCCCATTGCCGAAGCAGAAGAATTCACCCCTTATTATGGAAATGGTCCAAGCTACATTCAACCAGATAAACTCTCCCACCTTTTCCCTGACCCTAATGTATCTTTCAACACCCCTGCCTTTAAACAAAACAAGATCGCCTTTACGAGCCAGGAAGAAATGCTGGATCATCTCAAGTCCCTCTCCCATAAATACAAAAACATCCAGTTCAAGACGATAGGCAAATCCACAGAAGGACGCGACATCCCGATGCTTCTTTTCAGCAAGGATTCAAAAAGACCGAATAAGGATTCCCATAAACCATTGATTTGGATTCAAGGTCAGATCCATGGCAATGAACCCGCTTCAGGTGAATCAACATTAGTCCTTGCACAATGGCTGGCTGAGGGCAAGCTTGGTGATGTCCTCGATAAAGTGAATATTGCCATCGTTCCACGCGTCAATCCTGATGGCTCTTATTATTTCATACGATATACCGCAAATGACATGGATGCGAATAGGGACTACTTAAAAGTGGAGTATCCTGAAGTACAGACGATTCATCAGTCAATCGATGATTATGAACCGGAAGTCATTCTGGATGTACATGAATATACAGTGAATCCCGCCCCCCTGAAAAAAGTGGGAGAAAATGGATCGATCGCTTCCTATGATTTACTCATCTCCTCAGCCAAGAATTTAAATATTCCCAACCAGCTTCGAAAAGCTTCGGATGAACTGCTTCTACCTAATGTTTTTAAAGCATTGAAAAAAGAAAAACTTTCCTACCACGATTACTATACACTGGCTACTTCTGATGATGGAGTCCTTACCGCCACGGAAGGAAGTACAGAAGCCCGGATTGGCCGAAACGCCCTCGGTTTGAAAAATACAATGACCTATTTAATTGAAACGAGGGGAATCAATATCGGCCGTACGGATTTTAAACGACGTGTTTTTGCACAAGCTACAGCTCAGGCAGCATTCATCAAAACGACAGCCGAACAGGCCAGTAAAGTTAAAAAGGCCGTTAAACAGGCAGAAACTGAAGTCGTGCAAAAAGGGCGAAAAGCAAATGATAACGATAAAATTGTCATCACCAGCGAAAATAAATTGGTTAAGGATCAAAAATTGACAGTAGTCGATTTAGCGAAAGCTAAAATGGTCGATGCCTCCATCGATTGGCTCGACTCCACCGATGCTTACCCTACCCTTGTTAGAGATCGTCCGACAGCCTATATCCTTCCACCGGAATATAAAAATATCGCCAAGAAACTCCAGCTATTGGGAGTAGAAGTTAAACAATTAAAAAAACCTATGAAAATAGCTGTTGAAAGCTATAAGGTCAAGGATTTAAAAGTTTCCGCTGAACTGGAAAGCGGACATTCCACAAGGGAAGTCACGACCACCGTTACTTCAACAACTCGGGATTTCCCAAAAGGAAGCTATGTTTTCGACATGGCCCAGCCTGATGCCAACTTCATCTCCCTCGCCCTCGAACCTGAAGGCATTGACAGCTATGTGACATTCAATTTCATCCCGGCTGACAAAGGAAAAGAACTGCCGATTTACCGCTATATGCAGCCATCTTCCTTACCAGTTAAATGATGCATAGTTTCTAAATGACGCTTTGGCAGATTCATTGCCAAAGCGTTTTTAGTTTCCAACCTCCTTTATTCATGCGGACGATGCGCCTGACATGATTTCTTGAATGCGACGAAAAGTTTTGAATATACATATAAACGGAAAATGTGTTTTTAGAGGAGGAAAGTCATTGAACCAACATGTACAATTGGAAATCAATCGCCTTGTTCATCGCCTGAAACAAGACCAATCCGCTGATGGTTCGTGGAATTATCCCTTTGACACCGGGATAACGGCAGATGCCTATATGATCATATTATTGAAAATTTTAGATATGGAAGATGCTCCTCTTATAGAGGCTTTAGTAAATAGAATCGAAAGCAAGCAAACGGAAAACGGCTCATGGAAACTTTTCCAAGATGAGAAGGACGGCAATGTTACGCTTACGATCGAGGCTTATTATGGCCTTCTTTTTAGCGGACTCCGCAATAAGAACGATCCCCATATGAGGAAAGCCAAACAATTCATTCTTTCCAAGGGTGGCATCAAACAGGCCAAAATGTTAACGAAAATGATGCTTACTGTCACCGGGCAATATCAATGGCCGCGCCTGTTCCCCATTCCTCTCGAAGTGGTCTTACTTCCTCCGACCTTTTTCGTCAGCATTTATGATCTTTCCGTATATGGGCGGGTCAACATGATTCCATTGCTATTGCTGGGCCATAAAAAGTTTCAGATCAAAACCCCGGACACACCAAGTTTAAAAGAATTATTTCAAACAAGGGAGGACCTTTCCAAAGAGCATGTGTGGGAAGAGTATCGTACCGAAGAATATCGTTCCTTCTTCTCCAAACTTCAAACAGGCGTCAAAACTTTGATTGGTTATCCCGATTATTTACATTCCTTGGCCTTGGATTCAACGAAAAGGTTCATGCTCGACAGACTGGAACCAGACGGGACACTGTACAATTATTTCGGTTCTACCTTTTTCATGATCTTTGCCCTCCTTTCAATTGGATACTCGAAAAAGGATCCAGTGATTGTAAAGGCCATTGCCGGTCTGAAGGGGATGGCCTGCTCCATTGAGGGACACACACATATCCAGTTCACGACGCCCCATGTTTGGAATACCTCCTTAATCAGCTACGCCCTTCAAGAAGCGGGCATCCCTTCCAAAGACCCAACGGTCAAGGCAGCCAATCAGTACTTACTGTCACGCCAGCATTATATGTATGGTGATTGGCTGATCCATAATCCTAACGCGATTCCAGGCGGCTGGGGGTTCTCGGATTTCAATACCATGAATCCGGATGTCGATGATACGACCGCCTCACTGCGGGCGCTGGCTGAGCAACTGCAAGCAAAACCGGATAATCGGGACAGCTGGCAGCGCGGTGTCTCCTTCACGATATCCATGCAAAATGATGATGGTGGATTTCCGGCCTTCGAGCGGAATAACGACCATAAATGGCTGCACCTTATTCCTATAGAGGGTTCGAAATATCTCCTGACTGACCCTTCTACCGCTGATTTGACAGGAAGAACACTGGAATTCCTGGGGAACTATACAAATATGAAGAAGCAGGAAGAAGTCAGTAAAAGAGCGGTGGATTGGCTATTGGAAGACCAGAAGCGTGATGGCTCCTGGTATGGGCGCTGGGGCATCTGCTATCTATATGGCACATGGTCTGCACTGACCGGCATGAAGGCGGCAGGGCAAGCCACTGGACATCCATCCATCCAAAAAGCCTTAACTTGGTTGAAGAAAATACAAAATGAAGATGGCGGCTGGGGTGAATCTTGTTACAGTGATATCAAGCAACGATATATCCCCCTCGGAGAAAGTACACTGACACATACAGCTTGGGCTGTGGATGCATTGATATCGGCATCCGAAAAGCCGACAGCCGAAATCAAAAAAGGCATTGCCTATCTTATCCGTGCAGGTCAACAGGACAGCTGGTTCAATGATTATCCTGCAGGCCAGGGAATGGCAGATTTTTTGTATATCCATTATCATAGCTATCGCTATATTTATCCCCTTTTAGCCTTAAGTCATTACAATAGAAAATTCCTGAAGACTTAATTGTTAGGCAGTGTTTTTTATCATATAAAAGTGAATATGTGGATTACCTGTGGAAAAGTAGTGTATAACACCGGAAAGTTATCCACAATCCGAGGTTATCCACATTCATTTATCCGTAAATGTGCTAAATGCAAGAAATTTCCCGTCATATTTGTTGATTAATCCATTTCGGATATGTAAGAATGACTTATTTTATCCAGGCTTTGTGGATAGTTTGGGGATGATCACTATTATGTGAATACTTTATCCAGTTGGCCTTAGCATAAGATTGTATGTCTCGATCCTTAGTTTCGGCAATTATCTTCAATAAAGACTCCATTGCAAGATCGTGTTGGCCCAAATTATTAAAAGCCATGGCCCTGAATACCAATAAAGCCTTATCCTTTGGAAACTTCGCCAGCCCCGATTCCAATGTCCGTCTTGATTTATCATAATCCCTATGGTTCGATATGTGCTCCCAATCCTAGGTAGGCCCCTTTTGCATCCTCATCCGGCAAACCTAATTTGAGTGCCGCTTCATAATAGGGTACCGCCTTTACCTCAAGTCCGAGAATATCCAAACTCCAGGCACACTGATACTGCATGACTGCATCTCCTGGATTTTGCTTTGCCAGATCCATCAATAATCGATTGGATTTTTTGAATTCTTTTTCTCCTCTTAATGACAGTGCCATTTCCAAATTCCCCATTGCCATTCCTCCATTGTATAAGAATCCTTATTGCCCCAATTCGCGATTCCTCTTTTTAATTCCTTTATAACCGTAAATATTTTAAGAGTATCATCAGCTACATGGTGGTTCCGCGCCTTCTTCATCGAAGAGAAGTTTCTTCCTCCTTTCCCGTAATTTCGCTTGAGATTCATAATGGCAATAAAAAAAGGATTTGCCACTCGGCAAATCCTTTCATGCACTTTTAGTTCAAAACCTTTCATATATCACAGATTACCATCGACATGACATATGATTAATCATCCAACTGGTTTTTCAATACTTTTCCCGTGGTGGCATCTACCACTACATCATATTCCCTTTGTCCTTGCTTTATTTCCAGCTCGTACACAAGGGTGCCATTCTCTGAATCCAGCTCTGCATCCGTCACTTGACCATCCACCGCTTTCAAGGCAATCTTTTCAGCTTGATCACTGCTTATTTTTGCAGTCTCCGCCGCTTGTTGTGTGTTCAAATCGTCATCATCTTCCATTTCCTGAGAAAGAATCTCTCCTTTTTCAGCATCAACGTCAACCTCTTGATAGCCTTCTTTCGTTTTAACGGTCATCTCATAAGTCATCGGCTGATCCCAATCCTTTTCAAATTGAGTAACTTGCCCGCCTAGTTTTTCTGAAATCATTTTGACAGCCTCATCCTCGGATAGGTTACCCTTATTGACTGCATATACCGCCGTTCCAGCAGCACCGCCGAAAATTAAAACGGAGGCCACGGACACCGTCATGATTACCTTTTTCCTTTGAATGATACCTTCTTTAATCGTACTCCACTGTTTTTTCATGAATGAATTCCTCCTTTAAGTTGTTACCTTAATAATAAGCATCCTTCATGAAACGAACATGAGTGTTAGATTAGAATTTGATGAGAAAGAGTGATCGTCACCAACGTTCCCTCTCCCACTTCGCTTTGAATCTCCAATTTCCCGTCGAATGACTCGACAAGCGACCGGGCTATGGAAAGCCCGAGTCCATTGCCTCCCGTTTTCCTTGCCCTCGATGAATCCACGCGATAAAAACGTTCAAATACATGCGGGAGATGTTCTGGTGATATCCCTGCACCGTGATCTTTCACACCGATGAAAATTTCATCGGCCTTCCGTTTTATCATGATCTGAATACTTGATTCACTGTATTTCATAGCATTGTCCAATAGGATGACAATGACCTGTTCAAGCTTACTGGAAATCGTCATTGCAGATATTTCCTTAAACTCTGATTCTATCGTTATTTCACGATTCCCCGTCCTTCTGAATGTTTGGGCAATCCCTTCACAAAACGAAATAAGTTCTATTTTCCCTTCCAAATCTGCTGAAGGTTCCGTTTGGGAAGCGGACTGCAGAAGATGTTCCGTCAGCTTTTTCATCCGGATGGCTTCATGATGGATTGCCTCCACCGCCTCTTCCTGAATCGCCTCATCCTTCATTCCCCATCGTTTCAATAGGGAAGAGTAGCTTTCTATGACCGTAATCGGTGTTTTCAATTCATGTGAAGCATCTGAAAGGAATTGCTGCTGTTGGTTATAATTCCGCTCCAGCCTTTCTATCATCCTGTTGAATGCCACTCCCATCACCTGCAGCTCGTCCTTTGATTGATCCGATAACGGTATCCGTTTGAATTCCCCGCTTTTTTCAATATCCTTCATTGTTCCGCTCATGATCGATATCGGTTTGAGGATCAGGTTGGCCAGCCACTTACCGGCAAGAATGGATAAAAGAATGACAAAAAGGGATGCACCGCCTAAAACGAGGGCAAGCGTCGATAAATTATCAAGGAGGGTTTCCTGCGGCCGTGTGACCTCGATCATCCCTAGCTTCTTCCCTTCATCGGGATAAGGATAACGGTAGGTCATGACATATTCCCCGTCAGCTTTGGCAAGATCATATCCTTTTTCGTTAATGGCTTTAACCGCAAGTCCCTCAAGGTCCTCTTCATCGGTAAATGATTTTATCAATCTTCCATCAGTGTCGAATATCCGCACCATTCCATCATCCGGGATATACGGCTCCATTACATCGGGATCACCGGAAATCAAATCTTTCGTCAGGATATTTTCTTCAATTAAAGAAGCTTGATCTTCAAGCAGATCCCGTTCCCTCTCTACCGATATCCAAAGGAAGGCTATTAAAACGATGATACTCAACAATATCAGCATGACGCTTAAAAAAAGACTGGAATAAGTTTGGATTTTCGTCCGGATCTTCATACTGGCTCCTTCAAGCTGTAACCTACACCGCGGTAAGTATGTATGAGCTGCAGTTCAAAGGGATAATCTATTTTTTTACGCAAATAACGGATATACACATCGACCACATTCGTATCCCCTGCAAAATCATATCCCCATACATGTGTCAGGATTTGCTCCCTCGAAAGCACTTGATTTTTATTTTGCAAAAGATAAACCAGCAAATCGAACTCGCGGGAAGTCAGCTCAATCCTTTTGCCTTGCCTGTGAATGTCCCTTGTACCAAGGTTCAACTTCAGATCATGAATCTTTAGTTCATCCAATTCCCCCTCCGATTGCCGCTCCCGTACATTGGTCCGGAAACAAGCACGGATCCGTGCGAGCAGCTCTTCAATTTCAAACGGTTTCGTTACATAATCATTTGCACCATGGTCAAGGCCATTAACCTTGTCTGGCACAGCATCCCTTGCGGTTAGAAGGATGACCGGTGTCGATCCATTCTTTTTCCGGTACCGCCTAAGTACTTCTATGCCATTCAGCTCGGGCAGCATCACATCCAATAAGATTAAATCCCACTCCTCGGCTTCTGCCCTTTCCAGACCTGCCTTTCCGGTAAATGCCGATTCTGTTTGATAACCCTCATGATTAAGCTCCAGCTGGAGAACCCTCGCAATTTTTTCTTCATCTTCTATAATTAATATTCTTTTATTCATGATCATCACCACCTACCACTTAGTGTACTGAAGAAATATGAAAATATCATGAGAAATTGAACCCTCTGCATGAAATAATGAATTTAATTTTTGTGCCTTTAAAAAAGGGCAAAAAAAGAACCGGATGTGAAAACACACCCGATCCATTTCATTCACCGTTCCAATGCTGGTCAATGAATTCATCGCGTCCCGATTTCGCACGATCCGCTTTATAGTCATCTTTGTTTTTTTTATGATAGCCTTGATGGTATTCTTCGGCAGGATAGAAGGTTTGGGCCGGAAGGATTTCCGTTACGATTGGTTTCTGGAACTTCCCGCTGGCCGCTACCTTTTCTTTCGCTTCAAGAGCCAGTTTTTCCTGAGCTTCATCATGA
The DNA here is from genome assembly GCF_030123325.1 of Peribacillus simplex. Taxonomy (NCBI): domain Bacteria; kingdom Bacillati; phylum Bacillota; class Bacilli; order Caryophanales; family Bacillaceae; genus Peribacillus; species Peribacillus simplex. The sequence continues at coordinate 5,416,140 of NZ_CP126106.1, forward strand.
AAGAAGATGGCCGTCCGATATTGGCTTCCTCTGTCATGGAATTGACCGCCATCGTCGGTTGGATCAATTTGCTGCCAATATAGTTCCAGCAATCTTTCATAAGGAAATAACTGAGGATCGAAAGTGATTTCCACGACTTCATAATGCCCAGTAGTTCCCGCCTTCACTTCCTCGTAAGTCGGATTATCAACATGTCCTCCCGAATAACCGGATACGATCCCACCAATCCCCGGCAGTTCTTCAAATGGTGTCACCATGCACCAAAAACAGCCTCCAGCAAATGTAGCCTTTTGCATAATGGTCAGCCCCTTTCCTGTATGTAATAAAAATTAATATACCATATTCCAATCCTAAGTCTGCATTTTTTGATTTGAGAAGCCGCCAATAAATGCACCTTCGATCAATCTTTTGACCAGCCCTTTTCCTTGAATCTTACAATCGCTTCAACGCGGTTGCTTACATCCAATTTATCAAGGATGACCGATATATAATTACGAACCGTTCCATTAGTCAAATAAAGCTGGCTTGCGATTTCTTTTGTGGTCTTACCATCCGCGATCAATTTGAGCACTTGGCACTCTCGTTCAGTCAAAGGGTTTTCTTCTTCGAAAGCCATATCCACCAGCTCAGGAGCATAAACGCGCCGCCCATCCATGATGACACGGATCGAGTTCGCCAGTTCCTCACTTGGGCTATCCTTCAGCAGATATCCACCCACCTCTGCCTTTCTGGCTCTTTCAAAATATCCAGGACGTGCAAAAGTGGTCAAAATGATGACTTTGCATCGGTGGCCCTGATCCTTGATCTCCTCCGCTACATCGAGCCCGGTTTTAACTGGCATTTCAATATCGGTTATGCAGATATCCGGCTTTAATTGATTGACGAGATTCATTGCTTCTTCCCCATTGCTCGCTTTTCCTACAACTTCCATGTCACTTTCCAAATCAAGGATGGAACCTAGCGCGCCAAGCAGCATCCGCTGATCTTCGGCAATTACGATTCGAATCAATGCCAATCCCTCCTATCCATTATTTTTTATAGCATTCGGAACCCTTATATAAAGTGTCATTCCATCTGTTGATTGAATTTCCAGGCTGCCATTAACGAATTCGAGCCTTTCTTTCATTCCTTGAAGCCCATTGCCTTTAAAAAACTCTGATCTATGTGAAAGCCCCACTCCATTATCCTGTACTGTGATCGTCACCCCTGTTTGTAATTCTTCAATGACGATATGACAGCAGTCGGCCCCGCTATGTTTGACGATATTGGTCACAGCTTCTTTCAAGCACATGCTTAAAACCGTTTCAACAAGCAATGGGGTATCTTTCAATTCCGTGGTGCCTTCCAAATTGAATTCTATCCCTGCCGCCTTCAATATTTGCTTGACCCGGATGATTTCATCGCATAGCTTGGCCCCACGCATTTCCGACACCATTTCACGGACTTCCTTGAGTGCCGTCCTCGCCGTTTGACGGATATCCTTGATTTCCTTCTTGGCCGACTCGGGATTCAAATCGATCAATTTCCCTGCAAGGTCACTTTTCAAGCCAATCAAAGACAGCTTTTGTCCAAGTGTATCATGTAAGTCACGGGCAATCCGCTGACGTTCTTCCATTTTCCCAAGCTCTGATATTCTTTTATGCGCGTCCTCCAATTGTTCTTCCAGCCTGCCCCGTTTATTTCGATTATATGTGTTGAATGGGAGCAGGATCACGCCTACCACACAAATGAGCATAAAGGGAAATTGCGAAAAGAATGTAGGGTCTTTCATGATGAATCCAATATTGACAGACACGATCGTAGCCAATAGCTGGATCGAATATAAAACGAAAAAGCCAACCTTATTTTGAACATTCCCAATAAAGAATGCTAAAAAAAGCGAAAAGTAAATATAGCTGAAAAATATGGTCATGGATATGGATATGACTATTTGTATCGCCGTCCATACGTATACGGGCCATCCCTTCGAAACGAATGAGAGACCATATGATATGAAAAACAAAATGATCATGACGATTCCAAAGACTATCTCCAACATCGAAGAGGATTTGAAGATGAAATAAAAAGGTAGGATACAAAAAATGATCCAGACATAAGGGCTCAGCCCTGTGTTTTTCGGAAAGATATGATACCAACTTTGCATGGCGCCGCCTCTATTTCTTTTTACCCTAGTATATACTAAGGAGTTTCATCAAAAAACCACCCAATGGAAATTGAATGGTTTTTGATGAACTATTTATTTTTCTTGAAGACTTGGACGTTTATTATTGATTTCCACCTTAGGTTTTGTTTCATTTAGACGTTCCTTAATCTCTTTAAAACTTACAAACGTCTTGTTTTCTCCATCATACAGGCGGAAGCGTAGTGATTTTAAACTTGAACTAATGGTGATTGTCGTTGCCTGCTGCAATGGCAGGGTGGAATCATGGACTTTTTCCAGATTATAGTTTGGCACTCTTGGACTAAGATGATGCACGTGGTGAAAACCGATATTACCGGTTACCCATTGCAAAACCTTTGGAAGTTTATAATAAGAACTTCCATCAATGGCAGCCTTCACATAATCCCATTCCGATTCCTCTTCGAAATAAGAATCTTCGAACTGATGCTGCACATAAAACAGCCATATGCCCAGTGATCCCGTTACAAAAAGCATCGGTACCTGAATCATCAGGAATGCCTGCCATCCGATAGCCAAGCATAAAAAACCATAAATTGCCACGATTGCGGCATTTGTCAAATACGTATTCATCCGTTCTTTCTTTTTAGCGCCCTTTTTATTCAGACGGTTCGATACAAGAAATAGATAAAATGGACCTAATCCAAACATGACGATCGGATTTCTATATAAACGGTAAGCCAGACGCCCCCAGAATGAAGCGTCGATATATTCATCAACAGTCATGATCCAAATATCTCCTGTACCGCGTTTGTTTAAATTACTGCTCGTTGCATGATGGATGGAGTGGCTATGCTTCCATTGTTCATACGGAAACAATGTAACAATTCCACTGATTGTACCCAGGATGCTATTCGCTTTCCTGCTTTTGAAAAACGATTGATGACAGCAATCATGGAAAATGATGAAAATCCTTACTACGAATCCTGAAGCCAGGACGGCAAATAAAAGGGTCAGCCAGTATGAAATGGTTAAGCTTTGATAAGCTAAAAACCATAACAGGAAAAATGGCGGAAATGTATTTATAAGCTGTTTCACGCTTGATTTAGTATTGGATTTTTCAAAAGGGGCAATATCTTTTCTCAATTGTTTTTGATTATGATTATGATTACTCATGATTTCCTCCTCATAATATATAGGAATGGAGTGGTTATGCTTACATCTCTTCTTTAAGTATAGGAATAATAACCGATTTTCTATAGTCATAAACGTCAATTCCCTGCCATGACACTTGTCATATACTTGTCTGCTTCAACACTTTTCACCCGTACTTTTTCCTCTTTCATCATTTTTACACTTCAAAAAAGGACGATCAATCCAATCAAGCTGATTCCAAGAAAATGCCTGCCCATTTATTCGAACCAATAAAAAAAGATCCGCCGCTTGGCGAACCCAGTCATAACTTGATGGCATACACCCGTTCAGGACGTCCTACCGTACCATATGTTAAATCGGCATCAATTTTTTCCTCTGACATCAAGTGCTCCAAATAACGCCTTGCCGTCGTCCTGCTCACCCCGATTTCCTTTGCCACTATTTCGGCCGTTAACCCAGGGGAGGATTTCCCCAACACAGCCATCACCTTCTCCAAAGTCATCCGATCGATCCCTTTTGGCAGTAAAGACTGTTCCCTCTCTTTTTCTTTCATTTCCTTTCGCAAAAGCTTATCAACCTGTTGCTGCGTTACGGGAAAATTGCCCTTTTCCAGTTCTGACAGTTTAATGTGATATTCTTGATATCTGTGTAAAGACTGCTTGAAACGTTCAAATGCGACAGGCTTGATAATATAATCAAATATGCCGATCTTGATGGCTTCCTGGACTTTTTCGATTTCTTTAGCCGCCGTTATCATAATGACATCCATTTGTTTGCTTTGCTGCTTGATTTCTTTCAGGATATCGAGCCCATTCATATCCGGAAAATACATGTCGAGCAGCAATAGATCCGGCTGCATGATTTCAATGAAGCTTTTAGCTTCGTCATAGCTTGAGGCGATCCCTATCGTTTGAAAACCCTCAACCTTTTCGATGAACAGCTTTTGTATCTCGGCAATCCGCAGGTCATCCTCTACGATTAAAACTTCTATATCGCGATTGGCCATCATGAAATCACCCCTCTGTTTTTTGGCAGTGCTACAGTGAATATCGTATATTCCCCTTCTTTCGTCGAAAAGGTGATATACCCCCCTAATCCATCTATCGCTTCCTGAACAAGGCTCAAACCTATCCCTGAATTGGTTTGATGGCTTTTCGTCGTAAAGCCGTTCTGGAAAATCAGTTCTGTAACATCTGAATTCATCCCTTTTCCATTATCTTCAACCTCCATGATCAACTCTTTACCCAAGTCCGTGACGAACAGCGATACCCTTTTTTCCTCCCTTTCATTTTCCCGTACAGCTTCGAAGGCATTATTTATGAGGTTGCCGATGATCGTCACTAATAAATCCCGATCTATTTCAGACGGAATATCTTTAAAACTGCTCTCTCTATCAATTGTAAAATCTATTTTCAGCTCACTCGCTAAACTTACCTTCCCTAAGATGAACCCAGCAATAATCGGATCAGGTATTTCCTTCATTAGAAAGTGAATGAAGCCTTGGGTGACATCCACTTCCTTCGATATGAAATCCATCGCTTCTTTATATGAACCGAGTTGAATCAATCCTAGCAACGTATAGAGCCGATTCGAATATTCATGTGTCTGGGCCCTCAGCCCTTCTGCATATGCCTTTACATGTGACAGTTCCTGAAGGAGATTGGATAGTTCCGATTTTTTTCTCAAACTTGCAACAGCACCGATGATTTCACCCTGTCCATTCAAAATGGGAATCCGGCTTGCCAAAAAAACTTCACCGTCTATCATGAATTCCTGATCATACTCGGCCCGTGCCGTGCTGACTACATCCAGCAAATGTGTATGCGTTATGACTTCTTTGATTTTTTGCCCGCGAAGCATGACGTCCTTAGGGATATGAAGGATTTTATGCGCCGTTTCATTGACGACCGTGATTTTCCCATGAACATCAATGGCGATGATGCCTTCATGAATGGATTCCAAAATGGCATGCTTCTCTTGAAACATCCAGGCGATCTCTTTCGGCTCCAAACCCAATATCGCCTTTTTTATATTGAATGAGATGAAAAAGGCGATCAATAAACCGCCGATTAATATAAAAGTGATGACCCAGACGATCTTTCTTTGTATACTGGACACCTCTTTTTCAATATCATCCTGAAGGTAGCCAACAGAAACTACTCCAATTACCTTTTCATTTGCGATTATCGGGGATTTCCCCCTTATTGAAGGACCCAATGTCCCAGTGGACTCCGTGATGATGGATTTCCCATCCCACACTTCGGCATTATCTCCCCCTACCATTTTCCTCCCGATCATGTCGGGATTTGGATGGGACAGCCTTGTTTCATTTTCATCGCCTATTACTATGAATTCCGCATCGATCTGCCTGCGGATTCTTTCCGCGATGGGCTGGATGATTACAGAAGGATTATCCGTTCGAAAAGCTTGTTTAATTTCAGGCAGCAAAGAAATGGTCTGGGCAACCGACAATGCTTTTTCCCCTGTTTCCTGCTTCAGGTTATTTTCCAGGATATTTATGAAAATAAGTTCAAAGATTCCACCCATTAAGATGATTAACGTACAGATGCCCAGCATCAACTTGGTGTGTAAACGCATTCAATCACCTCTACTTACATCATATAAAAAAAAACCCCTTTAAAAAAGGGGTTTTTTCACAACATTCAGAAAATACGAGTTAACCTTCAATATTGATGACAACATCCTTCCCTCTCTTCTTAAGCAAAACCGGAATGAGCAGCCATAATGCCGTTATGATCAGGAATGTCAGCGAAAGCGGCCGGGTGAAAAACAAACTGTAATCCCCATCGGATATCGTCAGGGCCCTGCGCATATTATTTTCTATCATCGGTCCTAAAACCAATCCTAATACCAATGGGGCGATTGGATAATCATTTTTACTTAAGAAATATCCCAAGACCCCGCACCCTAATAATAGCAATAAATCATAAGTCGATACTTGTACCGCATAAACGCCAAAAATGGAAATCGCGATAATGATCGGAATCAAATATTTCTTTGGCGTTTCTATGATTTTCGCAAAAACCTTTACGAGCGGGAGATTAAGGATGAGGAGCATCAGATTCCCGATGAACATACTCGCGATAAGCCCCCAAGCCACCTGAGGGTGGTCCTCGAATAATAATGGACCTGGCTGAACATTGTACATCATGAGCGCACCCATTAAAATCGCCGTTGTGCCGGAACCTGGGATTCCCAGCGTCAATAATGGAATCATCGCTCCGCCAGATGCCGCATTATTGGCCGTTTCAGGTCCAGCCACCCCAGCGATCGCCCCTGTACCAAATTTCCAGGGCTTCTTTGAAATCCGTTTTTCCATTAGGTATGAGAAGAAAGAAGCAAGAGTGGCCCCTGCACCCGGCAGGATACCTACAAAGAAGCCTAAGAGCGATCCCCTCGCAATGGGACCTGCTGATTCCTTGAACTCTTCTTTGGAAGGAATCAAATTTTTGATCTTTGCAATTTCCCCGTCATCCTCTTCTTTTTCCAAAATTGTCTTGAGTACTTCTCCAAGTGCGAATAGACCGACTGCGATCGTCAGGAATTCGACCCCTTGATACAGCCAAGGAATGTCGAATGTAAAACGGGCGATCCCGGATACATTATCGATGCCTATCGTCCCGATCAACAAACCGCAAACCGTCATGATCAGTGCCTTTGTTACGGATTTTCCCGCTAGGCCGCTGACGGCCGCCAACCCTAGAAGCATAAGCGAAAAATACTCCGCCGGACCGAATTTAATGGCGATCGTCGATAATGGCTGAGCCAAGGCAATCATGGCGATAAGGGTGACTATCCCCCCGACGAAGGAACCGATTGCCGAGATGGATAAAGCACTTCCGGCCCTTCCTTTCTTCGCCATTTGGTAACCATCCAATGTCGTGACGACAGAAGAAGATTCGCCAGGTGTATTCAATAGGATGGAAGTTGTCGACCCTCCATACATCGCTCCATAATAAACACCTGCAAGTAAAATGATGGCGCTTGTTGCCGCTTGCTCTGGTGGAAGTCCCCCTGTAATCGAAGCGGTTACCGGAATCAAAAGTGCCACGCCGCTCATTGGCCCGATCCCCGGCAAAACGCCGACAGCCGTACCGATCAATACTCCGACAAATGCAAAAAGGATGTTATACCAAGTTAGAGCCGTTTCAAATCCATGCATTAAATAATCAAAAGTGCCCACTTCAAATCCCCCTTCCTTTTAGGAAAACCAGATTGGCCAACCCGGCAATGTTCCCTTTAACACATTCACGAATAAATAATAGATGATTCCGGAAAATCCTGCGGAAATGATGAGCGATGTCACCCACTTATTCCGTTCCATCGTTTGAAAGCAAACAAACAAGAAGAGAAAGGTCGTAATGACATATCCTATCGTTTCCAATGTCAAAATATAAATCAAGGTAGAGAGCAGAATGATGAAAAAGGGTTTATATTGCAGCTTTTCCTTACCCGATTCCTGCACCTTGCCCCGAAATGCCTCATAGAAAAGGCGAATACTTAAAACAGCAAGAACGAGCCCCAATACAAAAGGGAAAATGTCCGGTCCTACCGAACTTCCATAAGAAGAACTGGCCAGTTTCCTGCTTCCTATCATGAACAGCACCCCGACAGCCAGAAAGGCTACAGATGCAAAGCGATCAAATTTCACGTCCATCCTAATCCCTCCATTTCAGAAAACAAGAAGAAGGTGAAAGCACCTCCTTCTCCTCGATTATTTTTCCATGCCTAAAGCTTCTAATAATTGCTGCACCTGTTTCTCCTGTTCTACTAAAAACTTGCTGAATTCTTCACTATTTTTATATTCTTGTTCCCATCCTTGAACTTCCACTTCTTTTTTCCATTCAGAAGTTTCAACTAGCTTTGCAATGGTTCCGTCCCAAAAGGTTTTCGCTTCACCAGACATATTCTGAGGTCCAAAAACCCCTCTCCAAATCGTGAATTCAGCATCAACACCCTGTTCCTTTGCCGTCGGTATGTCTTTTAGATCGCCACCCAAACGTTCAGTCGAGGTTACGGCCAACACTCTAATCTTTCCTGCTTTTAAAAATTCCCTGACACTGGATGCATCCGTTCCGATCACATCCGCATTACCGCCAAGCAATGCCGTAATCGCTTCCCCGCCCCCGTCGTACGAAACGTATTTAAGTTCAGTTGGATTCAAGCCATATTCATAGGCTGGAAGAATGGAAATCAAATGATCCATGGATCCCGGAGCCGATCCTCCTGCAAAGGTCAGCTTACGCGGATCTTTCTTCACCGCTTCCAGCACTGATTTCAAATCCTTGAATTCGGAATCCGCCTTTACCACTATCGCCCCATAATCCTTTGTCAGCTGCGCCAAAGGGGTCGTATTTTTATATCCATAAGGACTGTTGCCTTCTTTTTTAAGGTTATTGATGATGACAGGCGGTGAATTCACGAACAGCATGTCATTATTATCCGCTTGCTGTGTTGCATAATCCGCCATGAAGACTGCTCCCCCGCCACCGGGTTTGTTTTCTACGGTCAATGGCTGGTTCACAAGTTTTGTCTCACCCAATACCTTTGTAAATGAACGGGCGGTTAAATCCCATCCCCCGCCTGCGCCTGATGGAGCAACGACCGTTATGGCTTTTTTCGGATAGCCTGTGCTTTCTTTCTTTTCTCCTGATGTATCCGAACTGCTGCATGCACCTAAACTTAAAACTAACGAACCCGCCAATATGACCGCTGAAATCTTTTTACGAGAAAACATAATAATCCTCCTTTTGAAAGCGTTTTCTTAATTCTACAAAAATATCTTCGTATTCTTTGATTATTAACCTAAGATGCATAAATTCCATAACCTCTATATTGTTCATAAAGTTTTATCGAAAGGCATGGGAAAAAGGCCCGCCCATTAAGAGCAGCCCTGCTAGAATAATATTTTTGATAGATATACGACCATCGTTACCGTTATACTGCTGAATAAAGTCGACATCAAGACTGCCTGTGCCGCATACTCCGGATGGTTGTCATATTCCAAGGCGAATAATGCGCTGTTTCTCGATGTTGGAAATGAACTTGCGATAAATAATCCCTGAGCGACAGTCCCTTCCAAGCCCAGCAGGAGGATGATAAGGAATGCGATGGATGGCGAGAGTATTAACCGGCCAATCAAGCTAAGGATAAGGGGTAGCGGGAATTGCGTCATTTTCAAATAGGCACTCTGTGCACCCAATGTGATCAAGGCAATGGCTATGAAAGCACTCGCGATATTATCAATCGGGGTCCATAAGAACAGCGGTATGTCGACAGAAGCGGAATGTAATAAAAAACCGAGTAATAAAGCATAAATGACGGGGTTCTTCAAGAACTCGCGAATGGCACCCTTCGCACTTTTTGTATGGACGGAAACGGAATTCATCAATCCATAGGTATAGGTCAACAGGTTTTGAAAAATGATCACGATGACTTGGATCGACAGTCCAAGGGGATTCCCATTAAAAACCATCTGACTGACGGGTAACCCGAAATTGGCTGAGTTATTCAGGACTACACTATTTTTAAACGTGGCAGAAAGACTTTGATCAAACCTGGCAAGTTTAGCAATCACTGTACTTACGATGATGAGGCTTATCGCTTGAAGAGCAAGGAAGCTGAATATCTGGACGATCATCCCCCCGCCCATTTTACTTTGATAGATATTGATAAAGCTAATGGCCGGCATGAGCAGGAAGTGATTCAATTTAGACAGCGTATTCATATCCAACTTGAATTTACGATGCAGGATGGCCCCTGCCCCTATTAGGAAAAAGACCGGCACAATGACATTCAAAACGATCAGAAACAGGACACTCACTTGACTTCCTCTCCATTCCTTAGGCAAATTCCTGATGATTTACATCTCCCATCTATCATAAACCCGGGATAACCATAGTTAAAATACCAATAAATTATCGTTATCCATTCAAAAAAGGAATGACAAAAAAGCACAGAGGTTTCTGTGCTTCCAGTTAAATATCACTCATGAAATCGACGTCTTTTACAAATTCGACAAACGCTCTGACCAGTTTTAATTCGAGCGACTTTTCATGATATAACATCCACGTATTCCTGATAAGGGGATTACCATGTCTATCCTTAAGGTCCATTTGACGGAGATTTTGATCCTTCTCCAATAAAACACTGGGGAGGATGCCATATCCCAGTCCATTCCTGACCATTTCTTTGCATGTATCACCCTTGTCCACTTCCATCCCCACCAAAGGAGGTCCTGAAAAATTGTCTCTCCACCAATTATCGATCATCGTTTTCAAAAGGGCGTCCGTCCCATAATCGATCCTCGGCAGGAAAGGCAGGTCCCGGACTTCGATTTCTTCCTTGGAGGCAATGCAAATCGTTTCCTCAAAAAGATGATGCCTTGATCCCGCCCATTGATAGTCCCCCCGAACGATCCCTACATGCACTTCTTCCTTGTAAATGAGGTTCAGCACTTCTTTACTCCAACCGGTTGTCACATGGAAATCCACTTTAGGATATCGCTCACGAAATAATCTCAACAGGCCTGGCAATTTATGCAGCGTGATATAATTGGAAACACCCAGCCGTAATGTCCCACTGATCTCCTGACCCATATTGAACGCTGTCTCTTTTATCTGCCGAAGCCTGATCAGCATCTCATCTGCACAGTTGGCCAAATATTCCCCTTGAGGGGTGAACTGCACTCCCCTTGTTCCCCGCTCCACAATCTTTAGATTGAATTCCTTCTCTATTTGCTGAATTCGTTTCGTTAAAGAAGGTTGCGATATATATAAACTTTGCGCCGTTTTAGTAATATTCTTGCGCTCATGCAACACCTTTAAAATATGCCAATCCCTTTCATTCATAACCCTTCCCCCGATACCGCTTTTTCCTTGAATGTCCACCATATAAGGCTTGTTGGATATATCCAGGCCATGCCTTGCAGGGGCTTTCCCAAAGCGCATTCTCCAGCCCGCCTTAAGAGCGGCATCTTTCACGCTCAGTCATTCAATTGAATTCGTTCAGGGCATGTATAGATATTCAGTGAATCATTACGAATGAACCCGACCGTGGTGATTCCCAATCCTTCAGCCAGCCCCAAGGCCAATTCGGTTGGAGCGGATTTCGAGAGGATCAGTTCACAGCCGATTTTCGCCACCTTCAAGAGAATTTCCGATGAAATCCGGCCGCTGAACACGATCGCTTTCCCTTCTATCGAAATACCATTTTTCAAGCAATGGCCATATATTTTGTCCAAGGCATTATGCCGTCCGATGTCCATCCTGCTTAATACGAGGCCATCGACATCGCATAAAGCGGCATTGTGGACCCCTCCTGTATTCTGGAAGGTGACAGCTGAATTTTGTAAATCCTTCATCAAGCGGAAGCAGTCATCGGGAGTAAGTTTCACCGAAACATTATCCATTTTCTTGGCAGTCAATGCATCATTCACAAAGACGAACCCTTGTCTGCTCATTCCGCAGCATGAAGTTATATATCTCTTATTTTGAAAATCCTGGAAGTAGGGATTCACTTTATCTGTCTTCACATGAACGAAGCCTTCTTTTTCCTGGACCCAGATTTCTTTTATCTCATCATATTTTTTGATGATGCCTTCCGAAGCCAAATAACCAATCACCATATCCTCGATGTATTCAGGTGTACAAACCATCGTGACGAATTCCTGGCCATTTATTTTGACAGTAACGGGATACTCCGTTACGATCGTATCTTCCGTCCGCTCGATGTTGCCTTTGGTTATCCGGATGATGTCCCTCTTGCCTTCAATCGCTTTCATGTTCCCACTCCTTTTACTATCCAGGAGCCAATTGACCACTATGCAAGGAACATGGTCAATGCCTGTTGAGTTTGTCCGCTATATCTTTATCAAATACAAATACGGAAATCGCTATGTTCTCCTTGATTTTGATATCTGAAAACAAATGGACCAGTTTTGCTCCAACCAGCTCTTCCATTCCATCAGGAGGACTCTCCGAATACACATCCTGAACCATTTTGGTTCGTGCTGAATGGACCATGTCCCTTCCTTCCTCCGATCTTGATATGAACATTTCCGTAGGAGTCAAATTCCCATATAACGTAGAAACGGCCATATTTTCCACGAAAACCGTGTGTATGCGTTCTGGTCCTTTACCGAATAGTTCCTTGCGCAGCTTACGAATCATATCATTGAATTCATGGATAACTTTTGACACCGTTACGTCACTCCAATTCAAGAAAAATTAAGTTCTCAATTTTCTTATCATAAATCAACGCGAAGAAAAACGAAAGGAATTTGGGAATGATAACCTCTTTCCAGGATTGTTTCTTGTTAAAATTAAAGGTATAATATCAATGAGGAAAGTTGGGAGCATAATAGTGTACTGTTGTGTCCTATCTTTTTTAAAAATTATCCATTATGGTATGGATTGGTATATTGGCAAGCTTTGCTATTAAACTATTCCACCATGACCTACATTTCCGTTCAGAGCCGGAGGTGTGATCATGGTGGTTTTTTTTCGTGTTTTTGGCTATAAAAGGGGGAAATATAATGAGCGATTCAAACATCACCATCAAAATCAATGGGAAGGATTATACCGCTAATGAAGGAGCGACAATACTGGAGGTCATCAACCAAAATGAGATAGCCCATCCACAGATTTGTTATGTTCCTGAAGTGGATCCGATCCAAACATGCGACACATGCATCGTCGAAGTAAATGGGAAACTCGTCCGATCATGTTCAACAAAAGCAGCGGGCGGCATGGATATAGCCTTGGACTCAAGCAAGGCAAAAGCAGCCCAAACCGAAGCCATGGACCGGATCCTGGAAAACCATTCTTTATACTGTACTGTATGTGATAATAACAACGGGAATTGCAAACTGCATAACACAGCGGAATTAATGGAAATCGAACACCAAAAATATCCTTACACACCGAAAGTGGAATTGGGTGCCGTCGATATGTCCCATCCATTTTACCGCTATGATGCCAATCAATGCATCGCATGCGGGCAATGTGTCGAAGTCTGCCAAAACCTTCAGGTCAACGAGACGCTGTCCATCGACTGGGAAGCGGAACGCCCCCGTGTAATCTGGGATGAAGGAACGGAAATCAATAACTCATCTTGTGTAGGCTGCGGACAGTGTGTAACCATTTGTCCATGTAATGCATTAATGGAAAAATCGATGCTGGGTGAGGCTGGCTTCATGTCAGGTTTGAAAAACGATATGCTTGAACCAATGATTGACCTTGTCAAAGAAGTGGAACCTGGATACAGCGGGATTTTTGCGATTTCGGAGATTGAAGCGGCAATGCGTGATACACGGACGAAGAAGACAAAAACGGTCTGTACGTTCTGTGGGGTGGGATGCACATTCGAAGTCTGGACAAAAGGCCGTAAAATCCTTAAAGTCCAACCTACTCATGAAGCACCCGTCAATGCGATATCCACATGTGTCAAAGGGAAATTCGGCTGGGACTTCGTAAACTCGGAAAAACGTTTGACCAAGCCCCTGATTCGGAAAAATGGTAGATTCGTTGAATCAAGCTGGGATGAAGCACTTGATTTGGTTGCATCCAGACTTGGTTCGATCAAACAGCAATATGGCGGAAATTCAGTAGGCTTCATTTCCTCATCAAAGATCACGAATGAAGAAAACTATGTGATTCAAAAACTGGCACGGCAAATGTTCGAAACGAATAACGTCGACAATTGCTCGCGTTACTGTCAATCCCCGGCAACAGACGGACTGTTCCGTACAGTCGGCATGGGCGGTGATGCTGGTACGATTAAAGATATCGCCGCAGCAGGTCTTGTCATCATCGTTGGGGCTAACCCTGCAGAAGGCCATCCCGTATTGGCGACACGCGTAAAACGGGCACATAAGCTTCACGGACAAAAACTGATCGTAGCGGACATCCGCAAAAACGAAATGGCCGAGCGCTCCGACATCCACATCAGTCCAAAACAAGGAACAGACCAAGTTTGGTTGATGGCGGTTACAAAATATATGATCGATCAAGGCTGGCATGATCATGAATTCATCAATGAAAATGTTAACTTCTTCGAAGATTATAAAGAGGTACTTGAAAAATACACCCTGGAATATGCCGAAACACACACAGGCATTTCCATAGAAACATTGATCCAAATAGCTGAGACCATTCGCGATGCAGACGGAACATGCATTCTCTGGGGAATGGGCGTTACACAAAACACCGGTGCTTCCGATACTTCGGCGGCAATTTCCAACTTGCTATTGGCTACGGGTAACTACCGCCGTCCAGGAGCGGGAGCTTATCCGCTTCGCGGCCATAACAATGTACAGGGCGCTTGCGATATGGGAACCCTGCCAACATGGCTTCCGGGATATCAGCATGTTACCGATGACGTGGCACGTGCTAAATTCGAAAAAGCTTATGGAGTGAAAATCGATGGCAAACCAGGCTTGAACAATATTGAAATGCTTAAAGCGATAGAAAAGGGCGACATGAAGGCCATGTATCTTGTCGGAGAAGATATGGCACTTGTCGATGCGGATGCAAACCATGTTGATAAAGTGTTATCCGGATTGGATTTCTTTGTTGTCCAGGATATTTTCCTTTCAAGGACAGCCCAATATGCCGACGTGGTATTGCCCGGAGCTCCATCTCTTGAAAAAGACGGAACGTTCACCAATACGGAGCGCCGTGTACAGCGTTTATATAAAGCCCTTCCCACTATGGGAGATTCTAAAGCGGACTGGGAAATCACTCAAGAGATCGCCAACCGCTTAGGTGCAAATTGGAACTACACTCACCCTAGTGAAATCTATGAAGAAATGGCAAGCCTTTCACCGATATTCAGCCAAGCGAATTACGGGGTGCTGGAAGGATGGAACAGTTTCCTCTGGGGAAGCCATGATGGATCAAACACGCCGCTTCTTTATGTGGATGGCTTCAACTTCCCTGATAAGAAAGCGCGCTTTGCATTGGCTGACTGGGTGGAACCTCATAAATTCCCGGAAGAATATGACCTTCATATCAATAATGGACGCATGCTGGAGCATTTCCATGAAGGCAATATGACGAACAAATCCAATGGAATCCAATCGAAAGTACCTGATATTTTCGTTGAGGTATCACCAGAACTTGCCAAAGAACGTAAAGTCGGTGATGGCGGACTCGTTCGCTTAGTGTCTCCATTCGGGGCCGTTAAATTAAAAGCCCTGATCACAGACCGCGTGAAAAATAATGAACTATTTTTACCGATGAACTCAGTCGACAAAGACTCTGCCATCAACTTCCTGACTGGTCCTATCTATGATCAACGCACAAGCACGCCTGCTTACAAACAGACGATGGTCCGCATGGAAGTATTAAGCGCAAGCGGAGACATCCCATTACCGGGTACCAAT
Organism: Peribacillus simplex; assembly: GCF_030123325.1. Taxonomy (NCBI): domain Bacteria; kingdom Bacillati; phylum Bacillota; class Bacilli; order Caryophanales; family Bacillaceae; genus Peribacillus; species Peribacillus simplex. The sequence goes on from NZ_CP126106.1 coordinate 5,431,820, forward strand.
CCAAGGAACAAAAAGCGTCATCCTCAAAATGGTGTCGAGGTTGAACGTAAGTGGGCCCGTCCAGGCTATGTTCACTTAACGGATAAATAAACAAGGAGGGTGAAGATCATGGCAGCTCCTATTACGGAAATCCATAATCCCATTACTGAGGAAGAAATAAAGCAACAAAAACTCGAAGAACTGAAAACGCTCATCACCGATAATGAAGATGCATTGAACAATATGTTTAAAATCGTCAATGAACTGAATGACTCGGGAGTATTCGAAGCCGCGACCTCCATGCTTCAAGGAAAAGAACAAATCGCGAAAATCGCTCTTCAACAAATCACAAGGCAACCTGTTACAAACCTGATCAATACCCTAATGGGGGCAACAGGAGCCTTGATGAACGCCGATGCCGCACAATCCACGAAACTGCTTAACAGTGCACTTGCAGGAATCGATGAAGGAAACAAATTCCTTCAGGCAGATAAGAAGATCGGAGTTTTGGATTTAATGAAAACATTGAATGATCCAGACATAAACCGGGCGATCGGCTTTGGAGTTCACTTCCTAAAGGGAATGGGCAAGGAATTAAAAGAATAGAATCGGAACAAAGACTCAAGAGAAGCTTCTTTTGAGTCTTTTTTTATCATGTTTGACGATATTGATGCAAAATTAAGGAATCTGGGGATTTCCAAAATGTTGATGTACATAGGGCCAAATCACTCATCAAAATACAGGCTGTACACCCTTCCCTTTATTCGCACCACTGCTTGTCAGATTCAATGATTGCAAGATTTTCGTTGCACTGGATGCAGAGGAAATGTTTAAAAAATCCCCCACCTGCCGATTCGTTATGGTCGAGCCTAATAGATAAAAATAATCTCGTAACGCCAGGATATGTGCTTTTTACTGGATAGTTGGCATTGAGAGCAAATCCATGTGCCATGCCTTCTACATAACTGATTCCCCTTGCAATTCTCACATATCACCCCTTTTATTGGGTCCTTTTCGGTAAGGTTATATCGTTCCAGAATGGAAAAGTCCGCATCGATGTGGAGTTTATTCATTACAAGAACTGCTTTTTTCTAATCTTTTTCACTAAAAATGGAGTCTGTTATGGAATCTTCCATTTGACTAATTTTATAAGGAGGTGCATCGCGATGGATAACTTTATAGTGGAGTTTATGGTTACCAGGAGCTGCATGGATGATTGTTTGGGATTGCTGATGACAATTAAAGAAAGGATGAGAAGTGAGGGAAAACCATTTTTCAAGAACCAATTGGTCAACTGTGATTCTTGGCGGCTGACTTGTATGATGGGATCTGGAAATGCCGTTTCTTTTCCTTCGATCGTTCGAATCAGCTGGTTGAAATGAGGATCAGCGAAAACTCCTGATTTATCTGCGAATTATACGATTTATCGATTTTTCGACAAAAACAACTAAAATTAAGCAAAAAAAAGCCTTACTTCACAGAAATTGTAGTAAGGCTCTGACTATTTAAAATGTTACCTCCAAAGAAAAGAAACCTTATTTTAACTTTCCTATTGATAGGTTAACACGATAATTCCCGTACTTTAATAGCCGCCCTAGAAAGTTATCCAATTCTTCATTGGAAGCAAAATGCGTTTTTAATAAATAACATCCCTCACCACTTACACGATGTACTTCAGAAATTCCTTCTTCTTCTTGAAAGAAATCCATAAACTCTTGATGATTAGCTGTAGTTACGAACAAAGTAACAAATGCAGTCACGATTTGTCCTAATTTGATTCGGCTTATTGCGATTGTATATTGTTCAATAATCCCTAAATCCTCTAATCTTCGAATTCGATTTCCTACAGCCTGCCCCGTCATATGTATTTTTTGACCAAGTTCTTTCCATTGTATTCTTGAGTTTTCTCCTAATAATTTCAGTATCTCAAAATCTGTTTGATCAATGATATAAACCAATCCTTTCATCGTGAAAGCAGAAAGCCAGAAAGTGTTTCGCCAACTTATTCTGCTTATCGATACAATTCACTATACTTAGTTTACCCTCTTACATCACATTATTTATCAGTTATATTCACCTATAACATAGAGGACGCAACAAAAAATACATCTAGATTTAAAGGAGGTTACAAATATGTTATTACAAGAAATTTTATCGTACAATGAACAATTTGTACAAAACAAGGAATACATGCCATATGAAGCAACAAAAATGCCGCAAAAACGTATGGTTGTTGTCTCTTGCATGGATGCTCGCTTAATTGAGCTACTTCCAAAAGCTTTAGATTTGCACAATGGTGATGCAAAAATCATCAAAAATGCAGGTGGTACGATTACCGATGCCTTCGGTAGTATCATGCGAAGTGTTGTAACAGCCGTATATGAATTAAATGCAGATGAAATCTATATTATTGGACACCATGCATGTGGTATGAGCCAAAGTAATCCAAAAGGAACACTAAAAAAAATATTAGATCGTGGAGTATCTTCACCAGAAATTTTAACAGCTATTGAATATGCTGGAATTGACCTTGAAAAGTGGTTATTTGGATTTGATAATGTCGAAGATTCAATTCAAGCTAATATTGATTTAGTGAAAAATCATCCATTTATTCCAAAAGACGTTCCTGTACACGGTTTAGCTATTGATCCTCATACAGGTAAACTAGATTTGTTAGTTGATGGATATAAAGCATTAAATGGTCTGAAAAATTAATTATTATTACTCAAATGGAAGGAAGTTATTAGATATGAATAGAAAAGAAGCTACGCAAAAAATTATGGAAGCAAAACTTGCAAAAGGTTTAACATGGGAAGAAATTTCAAAGGTAAGTGAAAACTCTGAAACTTGGGTTGTAACAGCATTATTGGGACAAGCTACAATGACACGTCCAGAAGCGGAAAAAATGGCCGCACTACTAGAGTTAGATGAAGAAGTAGTTCAAGCATTAACGGTAATTCCACATAGAGGTGAAGTAATGCAAATGCCTCCTACTGACCCAATCTTATATCGATTATATGAAATGTTATTAGTGTACGGACCAACTATTAAAGAATTAATTCAAGAAAAAGTTGGCGAAGGCATTATGAGTGCAATCAATTTCGAACTAGGTGTGGACAAAGAAGAAGATCCAAATGGCGGTGACCCTCGTGTAGTCCTTACACTTAACGGAAAATTCTTACCTTATCGCAGATGGTAATCGATTAAGTAATCTATCTATATAATTGAAATAATTTTATAGACCTAAAAAATCCATCCTTTTTAATCTAACTGTATAGAAAGGATGGATTTTTCCTATGAGAATCTTTTTCAGCAAAGGAGAATAATATGAATAAAAAATATTTTGATGCCAGCTTTAGTATCCTACAGTGGTTTGTGTTTCTATTAGCAAATGCAATTGCATTGCCTATCATCATCGGTGGCATATTCCATTTATCAATAGAAGATATCTCAACATTAATGCAGCGAACTTTTTTTATTGTGGGAGTAAGTTCATTTATACAAGCATGGTTTGGGCATCGCTACCCCATTGCGGATGGTCCAGCCGGTTCATGGGTAAGTATATTTGTCATATTGGGACAAGTAGGTATGAATCAGGGACAGAGTGCAAAAGATGTATTACAACTTTTAGAAGGTGGATTAATTATTGCGGGTATATTACTCTTTATTCTTGGTATAACAGGGCTTGTGCATCGAATACTACGTTTATTTACACCTTTGGTTACAGGAACCTTTCTTTTAATCTTAGCTCTTCAGCTTAGTGGTGTGTTACTAAAAGGAATGATGGGATTACAAGGAGCTGTAACTCATCCTGATTATACAACAGCTACTATTGCGCTCTTTGTTTTTGCCATCATTACTTTCTTATCAATCAAAGGGAAAGGATGGATGAAAAGTTACGCTGTGTTACTCGGAATTTCATGTGGTTGGCTTTTGTATGCTGTATTAGGAAAATCGTCTCATATGCCTTCACACACCATTAGTTAAGTTACCAGAGATATTTGCTTGGGGCATGCCTAGATTCGATATTGGAATGACTCTAACTGCAACTTTATTTACATTTCTTTTAGTTGCAAATACGATCGCCGCCATTTCGGCTGTAAAACAAGTGGCTCCGTTATACAAAGAAAATGAAAAGCAAACACTGAACCGTGGTGTATGGGCCGGAGGTATATCACATGTTATTTCGTCGTTATTCTCTACAATTGGAATTGTACCATTACCTGCATCAGCAGGATTTATTCAACTAACAGGACAAAAAAAAGTGAAGACGTTCCTTATAGCAAGTCTTATATTAGCAGGAATTTCTTTTATCCCCTTAATTGTAAGCTTTATATCCTTGCTGCCAGGTTCTATTGCTAATGCTGCACTTTTAGCAACATTTGTCCAAATGATAGGAATTTCATTTCAATCGATTTTACGTGAAGAATTAAATCAACGCCGATTAACTATATTAGGAATTACATTATTAATCAGTTTGGGAATCATGTTCCTTCCAGAAAGTGCATTTAGCGGAATTCCTTCTTCCTTACAATATGTTTTAAGTAATGGATTACTCGTGGGTACCATGATTGTCATTCTACTGGAACAGTTTTGGAAAGAGTAAAGTATTTATATACTTATTTATAAAAGGAAGTATTAGATGGAATTAATAATTGATTTTTCAGATGAAACTGCAGCAGTAAAAGAAGCATATGTTGGCCAAAACGGCCATCTTATGCTCCTTACAAAATCAAATAAAAAACCACCAATATATGTATTGGTGGAGACGGTGGGAGTCGAACCCACGTCCAGACATAACGGCACTTAAGCTTCTACGAGTGTAGTCGATATATTCGCATTTCGCGAACTCATTAGCCTATCGACAGGCGGCAGAGCAGCTAGTCTGATTGGTCTCTTCCTTCATCCTCAGACGGTGGATTCCGGCGTATCCCACTTAGAGTGAGTCCCTTACCCTACCACGTGGGCCATGGAGGGAGGAACAGCTATCGACTGTTATTAAGCAGCGAAAGCTAGGTTGTTGTTTTGTTTGCCAGTTATAGGCGTTGACGTTTTAACGAGGCCGATCCCCTCGACTCGCAACTTAAGCTCGAACTATCCCTGTCGAATCCGTAACGTCCCCATGATGGAAATGGAGCGTACGAGAGAAGAATAGTCAGCAAGTTGGCTGATATTCAATTGTCATCGGTACAGGATTAATTATAACAGATTGGCTCAAAAAATCAATTGTAAGGTCTTGGCAGTTCTACATCTTCTGCCGCTCACGGAAAGCACGTTCGATATCACGTTTCGCTTCCTTCTTCTTCAGGTCTTCACGCTTGTCATATTGTTTCTTCCCTTTACCCAGTCCGATTAAAACCTTGGCAAAGCCATTTTTCAAATACATTTTCAACGGCACGATCGTGTAACCCGTTTCTTTCGTTTCGCCAATCAGCTTATTGATTTCCTTTTTGTGCAGAAGGAGTTTACGTGTCCTTAATGGATCATGATTGTAACGATTTCCTTGCTCATACGGGCTGACATGCATATTATGAAGGTACAATTCGCCGTTTTGTATTTTGGCAAAGGAATCCTTCAAATTCACTTTTGCCGCACGAATCGATTTGATTTCGGTCCCTTGCAAAACGATTCCCGCTTCAAATGTTTGTTCAATAAAGAAATCATGATACGCTTTTTTATTTTGTGCTAGTTGTTTACCTGATCCTTTTGGCATCTAACTCTCCCCTTTTTACATCCAATCGCGGCGAGAGGATGAAATGATCATCCCCCCGCCTCAATCTTTATCTCTTTTTTGGTTTTCTCTTGCGCTTGGCAGCTGGCGCATTTTCAAAGAATTTTTTCTTCTTTTTCGGTTTTTTTCCAGAAGAAGGCGAATCTCCATTACGGCCGCCGCCATTTCCTTCCTTACGTCCCCCATTGCCGCCTCGGCCGCGTTTGCGTTCACCTGAATTGGCCTTGAATATTTTCTTTTCGCCAGATGGACGCGGACGGCTTACCTTCATGCCGATAATTTCAAAATCGATGGCGCGTTCCTCTTTATTGACGTTGGAAACACGTACGTCGATCTCATCGCCAATCCGGAACACATTACCGGTACGCTCCCCGATCATTGCAAGCTGACGCTCATCGAAGCGGTAATAATCATCCGTCATGAAGCTGACATGGACAAGTCCTTCAATGGTGTTCGGCAACTCGACGAACATCCCGAAATTCGTAACCGAACCAATGATCCCGGTATACTCTTCGCCGATTTTATCCAGCATATATTCCGCTTTCTTCAGATCATCCGTTTCCCGTTCAGCATCGACCGAGCGACGTTCACGTTTCGACGTATGATCGGCAATTTCAGGTAAGTTGGCATTCCATTTCTCCTTCGTGGCTTCATCCATTTTACCTTCCACCAAGTAGGTCCTGATCAACCTGTGCACGATCAAATCCGGGTAACGGCGAATCGGCGAGGTGAAATGTGTATAAAACTCAGCAGATAATCCAAAGTGACCTAAGCTCTCCGGATCATATTTCGCCTGTTGCATGGAACGAAGCATGACGGTTGAAATGACCGTTTCTTCCGGTTTACCGGCAACTGCCTCGATGATTTCCTGTAACGCCTTAGGATGGACGTCATTGGCCGATCCCCTTACAATATATCCGAAATTCGTAATGAATTCGAAGAAACGCTGCAGTTTTTCCGGCTTTGGATCTTCATGAATACGGTAGATGAACGGAACGTCAAGACGGTGGAAATGCTCTGCAACGGTTTCATTAGCCGCAAGCATGAACTCTTCAATCAGCTTTTCCGCTACCGACCTTTCACGTAAAACCACATCAGTCGGATGGCCCTCTTCATCAACGATGACTCTCGCTTCATTGAAATCAAAGTCGATCGCACCGCGGTTCATCCGGTTTTTACGAAGGATGGCCGCTAACTTCTCCATGTCCTGGAACATTGGCACCAACGCTTCATAGCGTTCGAGCTGTTCTTCATCTTTATCCACAAGGATTTTGTTCACATTGCCATATGTCATACGTTCCGTCGTCTTAATGACACTTTCAAAAATCTCATGATTGACGACTTTGCCATCTGGCGTGATTTCCATTTCACAAGATAGTGTAAAACGATCGACTTGCGGGTTCAAGGAACAAATGCCATTCGATAAACGATGCGGGATCATTGGAATGACCCTGTCCACCAAATATACGCTCGTCCCTCTTTCCAAAGCTTCCTTATCGATTGGAGATCCTTCCTTCACATAATGGCTGACATCAGCAATATGAACACCCAGCTTGTAATTGCCATTTTCAAGTTTAGAAACAGTGACGGCATCATCCAGGTCCTTTGCATCCGCTCCATCAATCGTGACCAAAACATCATTGCGCAAATCCCTGCGGCTGCCAATTTCACTTTCTTGAATGGTATCCGAAACGGCATTGGCTTGCTCCATTACGTCTTCCGGGAACTCCATCGGCAAACCATATTTATGGATCACGGAAAGAATATCCACACCAGGGTCATTTTTATGCCCCAGAATCTCAATGACTTCGCCTTCAGCACTTATGCGACCTTCAGGATAGGAAGTGAGCTTGACGACAACCTTATGGCCCTCTACCGCTCCATGTGAAGCGTGCTGTGGAATGAAGATATCGCTTGCGATCTTTTTATCATCAGGAATGACGAAACCAAAACTTTTGCTTTCGGAGTATGTACCGACCACCTGTGTAATTCCGCGTTCAAGTATTCTGATGACCGTGCCTTCTTGCCTTGAGCCCGATGTTTCCGAAGATACTCGTACCATGACGACATCTCCATGCATCGCTGTGCCCGTTTCATTTGGCGGAATGAAAATATCATCCATTCCCGGGTTATCGTCAGGTGTCACAAAAGCGAATCCCTTTGCATGTCCCGTTAATTTACCGCGGAACAAATTCATTTTTTGCGGCAGGCCGTAACGATTGCTCCTCGTTCTGACCACCAATCCCTTTTCTTCCATCTTCACTAAAGCCTTAACGAAATTCTTGAAATCTGCCGAGTCTTCGATTTTCAAAGCCTCTTCCAGTTCTTGTACCGTTAATGGCTTATACGCTTCATCCGTCATATATGTCAGAAGCTTATTAATATGTTCTTGAATGTTATCTTCCATGAAAACCCTCCTATTCAGGGTATAATAAATTTGTTATTCGGACCAATCCAGACTTTCTAAAAATTCCAATACATCTTCATGCAACTGGTCTTTTTCTTTATCAAGAGTTATGACATGGCCGGATTCTTCATACCACTTGATTCGTTTGACCGGTGATTCTATGGAATCAATAATAATATCGGCACTTTTGGGATTGATAACATCATCATGCCGGCCCTGCACGACAAACGTCGGAGCGTAAATAAGGTCGACGTGCTCCCGTACATCCGTTATCAATTCCTGAAGGGCTTTCAATGTATTCATCGGTTTATCGGCAAGGAGGTCCATTTCAAGCTCTATTTGCTCTTGAGTTTTACCTTCATACTTCTTAAATTCTCTGGCGTACTCCAATACTCCTTTAAACATCATTTCTTCACTTTTGATATGCATAGGCGCACACATTGATACGATACCCTTTATAGGTACAGTGTAACCTAATTTAAGAGAAAATACGCCTCCTAATGAGAGTCCTGCAACAGCAATTTCTTCATGGCCTTTGCTTTTCAGAAAATCATAGGCCATCATGACATCTTTCCACCAATCTTCCGGACCCGTTTTCACCAGCTCCTCTGGGGGAACGCCATGCCCTTTATAGTGCGGGGCATGGCAGGTGTATCCCTGTTTCTCCAAATAACGGCCCAGCATCCGTACATCCGCCGAATTCCCCGTAAATCCATGTAAAAGTAAGACAGCCCTTTTTCCGCCTTCAAAAGTAAAGGGCTGCTGCAGCTTGATTTTCATGACTTCAAACTCCTTTATCGGTAAATAGAATGAAAAAAATCCCTATCTTATAATTAAGTACTAAAATCACTATATCTATTCATGCAACTATTGTGCAAAGAAAAAAGCCTAGCTAATTAGCTAGACTCATTTTTGATCCATTACACATCAAAGAAAGCAACAAGTAAAGTTAAAGCAAAGAAAAAAATCGCCAATACTATCGTTGCACGATGTAAAATCAGGTCCAAACCGCGTGCCTTTTGCTTTCCGAATAGCTGCTCAGCACCGCCGGCAATCGCACCGGATAAACCTGCACTCTTACCTGATTGAAGCAATACCGTCACAATGAGGGCGATACTGACAATCACTAAAAGCGTTATGAGAAATGCATGCATGCAATTACACCTCCTGAAGAACCAATAAACAATTACTTTAACTTTACCACACCCAATAAATATCCACAATCTTTGTTATACTATGATGGTAAGAATTCCTAAAAACCCATAGTCATTTATTTCTTTTTGAAACAAAGTTTGAGATAATTTGAATAAATAGAGAAAGAGGTGTCAATATGTTTAAGTCCATACTTCGGATTCTTGATCTCCTGACCATCCTATTCTCGGCGGTTGCCGGCTATTCTTTATGGACAGGCGGTAGCAATTTTATCAGTGTCCTATTAATTATCCTATCACCGCTTTTATTGCTGCTGGCAAAGTATCACGGAAATCGATACTTATTATTTGCTGCATATATCACGACAACCGTTTATTTTACTGCTATTATTTATAATGGACTTTCCAATAGCGGTACCGACTTTTTCCAATCAAGCTTCAATGTCCTCCTGATCGGGGCGGCAGCCGCCTTGCTGAGCGTCATAGCAGCGGTCATTGGGTTTGGGACCAATACTCTTACGATTCTTTGGTTATCGTTTCACGCCCTTGTCACATTCGAGACAATCAGGATGTCATCTGGTTTCCTTTCGAACTTTTGGTCTGATCCCGTCGTGGAAACAGCAGTTCGTAATGATTATCCATTTTTATTGATGGTCGTCTGGATTGGCTTATTCCTTGATAAATATCAAAGTGAATTAACAAGGGATTACTTATCACGATAATTTTTCAAAACTACTTTTATTGGAAATCTTATATTAAAAGCAAGGGGCCTTTCATATGTTAAAACCTATATTTGCAGCAACCGCTCTATCATCTTTCATTCTGATGGCTGGCTGTTCATCCGACCTGACAAGCGATCATGAAAAAGAGCAAAAAGAAGAACAACCGAGCTCCCAGGATACAGATACGGATACGGAGACAGAGACAGAGTCAGAAGCCGACAAGAATGATGATTCAAAAGAATCGGCCCAACGCCAGGTGGAAGTTGATGAAGCGGCTAAACCGGCACAGGCTGGCCTTCAGACGTTAGCCCATCCGGAAGACATACCTGTACTTGTCAATAAACAATACAGCCTGCCTGAAGATTACAAACCCGATGACCTTATCTACCCAAAAGTGGATTTCATCTTTCAAGATAAAATCGAAAAAAGAATGATGCGTGAAGAAGCGGGGAAAGCTCTTGAAGTAATGTTCCAGGCTGCCGAGAAAGACAACATGCACTTTGCCGGCGTTTCCGCTTACCGCTCACACCAAACACAAATCACGGTCTTTAATAACTATGTGGCTAAGGACGGGGAAGAAAAAGCGAAAACCTACAGCGCAATGCCTGGGACAAGCGAGCATGAAACGGGCCTGGCGATTGACGTCACGACCCACGACGGTGCATGCGCTGCCCAAGACTGCTTCGGTGATACGAATGAAGCGGCCTGGCTTGCTGAACATGCACATGAATACGGATTTATCATCCGCTACCCTGAAGGCAAGGAAAACATCACAGGGTATAAATACGAACCATGGCACATCCGTTATGTTGGTGTCGCTACCGCAACTGAAATCTTTGAAGCTAAGATTACATTAGAAGAATACTATAATGCCGTACCAGTGGAAGCTGTATCGAATAAATAAAAAAAGGTGCCCGGTTGCGGCACCTTTTTTTTTATTAATCAAACGTTTGATTAATTCCTTTTATCAGCCCTGATCCAAGCTGGAATCAGTGACTGGACGGCTAACGTTGTAAGCAAAAAAACTCCCATCCAATGTGAATTCTCACATTGGATGGGAGTTGAAAAGAAATAACTATGCAGAACCCATCTTCTTGTCAGAAGCGGAATCCCAAAATAATTACTTCTTCAAGTTATAGAAAGATTTCAAGCCTGCATATACAGCCAAGTCACCAAGCTGGTCTTCGATGCGAAGAAGTTGGTTGTATTTAGCGATACGGTCTGTACGGGACATGGAACCAGTTTTGATTTGTCCTGCGTTTGTTGCAACGGCAATATCAGCGATCGTTGCATCTTCCGTTTCACCTGAACGGTGGGAAACGACTGCAGTGTAGCCTGCACGTTTAGCCATTTCGATTGCATCAAACGTTTCTGTCAGTGTACCAATTTGGTTCACTTTGATCAGGATGGAGTTACCGATGCCTTTTTCGATGCCTTCAGCCAATTTTTTTGTGTTCGTCACAAATAGATCGTCACCAACTAGTTGAACTTTAGAACCGATGCGTTCCGTTAAAAGTTTGTGGCCTTCCCAGTCATTTTCATCCAGGCCGTCTTCGATGGAGAGAATAGGGAACTCATTCACTAGCTCTTCATAGAAAGCAACCATTTCTTCGGATGTAACACCATTGCGGCCTTCGCCTGCAAGATCATATTTGCCTGTTTCTTTATTATAGAATTCAGATGAAGCTACGTCCATGCCAAGATAGATATCTTCGCCTGCTTTATAGCCAGCCTTTTCAATTGCCTCGATGATGACTTGAAGTGCTTCACGGTTCGAACCAAGGTTTGGCGCAAAGCCGCCTTCATCGCCGACTGCCGTATTCAAGCCTTTGGCAGAAAGGACAGATTTCAAAGCATGGAATACTTCAGCACCCATACGAACCGCTTCTTTGAAGCTAGGAGCGCCTACAGGAAGGATCATGAATTCCTGGAAGTCTACATTGTTATCGGCATGTGATCCGCCGTTAATGATGTTCATCATTGGAGTTGGAAGTTGTTTCGCATTGAACCCTCCAAGGTAACGATACAATGGTAAACCTGAAAATTCCGCAGCGGCATGGGCAGCAGCCATTGACACGCCAAGGATTGCATTAGCTCCCAGGTTTCCTTTGTTTTCAGTGCCATCCAATTCAATCATAGTAAGGTCAAGGCCTGCTTGGTTCGTTACATCCAAACCGATGACAGCTTCAGCAATGATATCATTTACATTATCTACTGCTTTTTGTACCCCTTTACCCAGGTAACGAGATTTATCTCCGTCACGAAGCTCAACCGCTTCGTGTTCCCCTGTTGAAGCACCTGATGGTACGATTGCACGTCCGAAGTATCCGGACTCTGTTTGAATTTCTACTTCTATTGTTGGGTTACCACGGGAATCTAGCACTTCACGTGCATATACATGTTCAATGTACGGCATTATAAATCTCTCCTTTTCCTATTCACATTTTTATTTAGATAATAGGGATTTCCCTGTCATTTCAACAGGTTTTTCGACTCCAAGCAAATCAAGCATCGTTGGAGCTAAATCGCCTAAGATACCACCTGTTCTTAATGTTACCTGATTTTTAGTGATAATGACAGGCACGGGATTCGTAGTATGGGCTGTCATGGGGTTGCCTTCAAGCGTCACGACTTCATCAGCATTACCATGGTCAGCGGTAATGATTGCTGTACCGCCTTTTGAGACGATTAAATCGACAATCCTGCCTAGGCATTCATCCACTGTTTCAATCGCTTTAATGGTAGGCTCAAGCATCCCTGAATGACCAACCATGTCCGGGTTGGCAAAATTCAAGAGAATGGCATCAAAGCGGTCAGCCTCAATCTGTTCCACCAATGCATCCGTCACTTCATAAGCACTCATTTCCGGTTGTAAATCATATGTAGCGACTTTCGGAGAATTAATTAAAATCCTCTCTTCACCAGGAAACTTCTCTTCACGTCCGCCGCTCATGAAAAACGTCACATGCGGATATTTTTCAGTTTCAGCGATACGAAGCTGGGTAAGCTGGTTTTGGGAAAGTACTTCCCCTAATGTATTATCAAGATTTGTCGGATTAAATGCAACATATCCGTCAACTGTTTCTGAAAAATGTGTCAAACAGACAAAATGGAGATGCTTCGGATGTCCAGGACCGCGGTCAAATGAGCGGAAATCCTCATTCGTGAACGTATTGGAAATCTGGATCGCCCGGTCTGGACGGAAGTTATAAAAGATTACGGCATCCTCATTTTTAATCGTTGCCACCGGCTTACCGTCTTCCGCCGTTATGACCGAAGGTATCACGAACTCGTCAAAAATACCATGTTCGTAGGAATCCTCGACACATTCCATTGCAGAAGAGTAAGCAGGGCCATCACCATACACCATCGAACGGTAGGATTTCTCCACACGTTCCCATCGCTTATCACGGTCCATCGAATAATATCGTCCGGATATGGTCGCAAACTGACCAACACCGATTTCCTTCATTTTCGCTTCCGCTTCCTTAATATAACCCTGCGCCGTTTTCGGTCCGACATCACGGCCATCCAAAAATGCATGTACATATACATTTTTAACTCCTTCTTTTGCGGCCAATTTCAGCAGGGCGTACATATGATCGATATGACTGTGCACGCCGCCATCTGAAAGAAGACCGAAAAGATGAAGGTCCGTGCCTTTTTCCTTGGTATGGCTCATGGCATCGACCAAAGTTGGGTTTTGTGCAAACTCGCCTTCACGGATAGCCAGGTTCACACGGGTCAGACTTTGATAAACGATCCGGCCTGCCCCGATATTCAAATGCCCAACTTCCGAGTTTCCCATTTGACCGGCAGGCAAGCCGACCGCTTCCCCGCTTGCCGTTAAATGGGAATGAGGATACTGTTCCCAGTAACGGTCAAAGTTCGGTTTTTTCGCATGATAAACAGCATTTCCCTTTTCTTCGTTACGGCAGCCAAATCCGTCTAAGATGATAAGTGCCACAGGCGACTTACTCATAGTGACCAGCCTCCAGCAATTGTAAAAATGAATCGGGTTTCAGGCTTGCACCGCCAACCAACGCACCGTCTATATCAGGCTGTGCCATGTACTCTTTAATATTCTCAGGTTTTACACTGCCACCGTACTGAATGCGGATGGCTGCAGCTGCTTCATTTGAAAATTTGTCGGCAACAACTGAGCGGATATGTGCACAAACTTCATTTGCATCTTGAGCAGATGAAGATTTTCCTGTTCCAATCGCCCAAATCGGCTCATAAGCAATAACGGCTTGTTTCAATTGATCGTCAGATAAACCTGCCAGGCCTTTTTCAATCTGGCTGCCTACGAAATCATTCGTTTCGCCAGCTTCCCTTTGCTCAAGTGTTTCACCGCAGCAAACGATCGGGGTCAACTGGTGGGCAAAAGCGGCATGAGCTTTTTTATTAACGGCTTCATCCGTTTCGTTGAACATTTCCCGGCGCTCAGAATGACCAAGTATGACGTAGGATACACCAAGATCAGCCAATGCGATTGGGCTGATTTCTCCTGTGAAAGCACCGCTTTCTTCAAAGTGCATGTTCTGCGCCCCGAGTTTCACATCGGTTCCTTTTGCTGCTTGAACCAGCTGATCCAAAAATAAAGCTGGAGCACATACAACCGTATCAATTACATCTTGCTTCGGAATCAAATTGCTCACTTCTTCTAAAAAGGCAGTCGCTTCAGATAGTGTTTTATTCATTTTCCAGTTTCCTGCAATAATCGGTTTACGCATTTGGTTTCTCATCCCTTCTAAAGTTGAAGTATGTAACGGATTGATCTTATTTATCGTTCAAGGCCACAACGCCAGGCAACTCTTTGCCTTCCATGAACTCAAGAGATGCACCGCCGCCAGTTGAAATATGGGACATCTTTTCTGCCAAGCCAAACTTTTCTGCAGCTGCGGCTGAATCTCCTCCGCCTACAATGCTGTACGTATCTTTTGCTTCCGCCAATGCTTCAGCAACCGTTCTCGTTCCATTCGCAAATTTATCGAACTCGAATACACCCATTGGTCCATTCCAAATGACAAGCTTAGAACTTTTGATTACATCCGCAAATAAATCACTTGTTTTTGGACCGATATCAAGTGCCATTTTATCATTTGGAATAGCATCGATATCGACATTCTCTGTCTCTGCATCAGGTGAAAATTCAGCCGTTACGACTGCATCGATAGGCAAATGAAGTTTTACGCCCTTTTCTTTTGCACTTTCGATGAAAGATTTGGCCAATTCTATTTTGTCTTCTTCCAATAAAGAATTACCGATTTCATGACCTTGCGCTTTAATGAATGTATAACCAAGACCACCACCAATGATCAAGTGATCGACTTTTTCCAAAAGGTTTTCGATGACGCCTATCTTATCCTTTACTTTTGCTCCGCCAATTATCGCTGTAAAAGGACGTTCCGGGTTCGATAGGGCCTTTCCTAGTACAGAAAGCTCTTTTTCCATCAGCAATCCGGCAACGGCTGGGAGATGGTGCGCTATTCCTTCAGTTGAAGCATGTGCACGATGCGCAGCCCCGAATGCATCGTTAACATAAACATCAGCCAGTGCAGCAAATGACTTCGCCAATTCTTGATCGTTCTTCTCTTCTCCTGGATAGAAACGAACGTTTTCCAACAACAGGATTTCGCCATTTTGCATGTTACCAATGATTGATTGCACGGTCTCTCCGTAAGCTTCTTCTGCCTTTTTCACGTCTTTGCCACTAAGTTCGCTTAATCTTTTTGCAACAGGTGCCAGACGTAATTCTTCAACGACTTGTCCTTTAGGACGGCCAAGGTGGCTGGCTAAGATGACTTTAGCTCCCTGTTCCGTCAGATAGGAAATCGTCGGCAGTGCTGCTTTGATTCTAGTATCGTCCGAAATCTTTCCGTCCTGCATCGGCACATTGAAATCAACACGGCAAAATACGCGTTTCCCCTTTAATTCAATATCTTTAATCGACTTTTTATTCATAATCCAAGAACCTCCTTAGATATTGTTATCATATTTTTGATTCTTTTAGCCAAAAAGGGAGAGGGCAAATTTCCCAACTCCCCTTTTCTCTTTTTCATTATAGTCGGTTTGCAGGAAATTATCCAAAAACAAGAAATGTAAACGCTTGACTGATTAATGACTTACTAATAATATCATCTTCTGCCAAGTTTTTTTAGAGGTGTGATAAAAAAAACCTCACCTTGGTGAGGTTTTTTTTATTATTCTAATTACAATCCTTTTTTAGCCAAATAGTCGATCAAATCAACAACACGGCTAGAATATCCAGTTTCATTATCATACCAAGATAACACTTTAACCATGTTCCCTTCCATTACCATTGTGGAAAGGGCATCAATTGTAGATGATGATGGGCTACCGTTATAGTCAGTTGATACTAGCGGAAGTTCGCTGTACTCAAGGATTCCTTTCAATTCGCCTTCAGAAGCCTTTTTGAATGCTGCATTAACTTCTTCAACTGTTGTGTCTTTTTCAAGCTCTGCAACAAGGTCGACAACAGACACGTTTGGAGTAGGTACGCGCATTGCCATACCATTCAATTTCCCTTTAAGTTCAGGAAGGACAAGTGCAACAGCTTTTGCTGCCCCAGTTGTTGTAGGAATGATATTCTCGGCGGCTGCCCGTGCACGACGGTAATCTTTATGAGGCAAATCAAGGATTTGCTGATCATTTGTATAAGAGTGAACAGTAGTCATCATACCGCGTTTGATTCCGAATTGTTCATGAAGCACTTTAGCAAAAGGAGCCAAGCAGTTCGTTGTACAAGAAGCATTAGAGATAACATGGTGGTTTGCTGCATCATATTTGTCTTCATTTACACCCATTACAATCGTGATATCTTCATCAGATGCAGGAGCAGAGATGATTACTTTTTTCGCGCCAGCTTCTAAATGCTTAGCTGCATCCGCACGTTTTGTGAAACGTCCTGTAGATTCTACAACTACTTCTACTCCCAGTTCACCCCATGCTAATTGTGCAGGATCACGTTCGGCCAATACTTTTACTTTGTGACCATCAACAACAAGGTAATCCCCATCAACTGTTACTTTTTCATTAAGAGATCCATGAATTGTATCGTATTGAAGAAGGTGCGCTAACATATTAGCATCCGTTAAGTCGTTAATAGCAACAATCTCTACCCCAGGATTACTCAATGCCGCACGAAATACATTACGTCCAATACGTCCAAAACCATTAATACCAACTTTTACTGCCATGAAAAATTCCTCCTTTTAAGTTCGCAATTATATTAAGGGGTGTAATTCCCCTGAATTAACTCTTGTGCCGCTGCTTCATCCGTGATCAAAACGGTTGATGAAGGTGCGCCTTTCATGTAGGAACGGATAGCCTTTGCTTTAGTTTTGCCACCTGCCACAGTTATCACTCGCTTTTCAGGACTAAGGTCATCTAACTGGATGCCGACTGTCAAAACTTTATGAACAACTTTGCCGTTTTCATCGTAATAATAACCGAATGCCTCTCCTACAGCATTTCCATCTAACAGCTTCTTTAACATTTCTGGCGAAGAATTTCTTCTCTCTGCCATCGCCATGGCATCACCGATTCCATGAATGATCATATCGGCAGATTTAATTTGGGATATCACTTCTTTAATTGCAGGTTCCTTCTGAAACGAAGCATATACCTCACCGCTTAATTGATCGGGTACATATAACACTCTGTATGAGGCCTGTGCCTTCTGTGCCATTTTTTCGACAATCGTATTGGCCTGATTCTGCACCGCTTCACCAATTCCCCCGCGGGCAGGGACAAATATCAATTTCTTCGACGCTTCATCAGGTGACAACGAATTAGCCACTTCCGCCATTGTCGATCCGCCAGTAACCGCAATGATATTCTTTGAGTTCCATTCCCGTTTCATACGGTTTGCACAAGCTTTACCCAATTCTTTTTTCACCCATGGGGTCTCATCACAATTTCCTGAGACAATAATGACCTCATCCACTTGTAACAAATCCTGCAATTGCCGTTCCATTATGTCTATACCCATTACTTCACGCATTATTCCTTCCAACTTATCCAGGATTTCAATCCCTTCATCAGTCAGCGTCATGCCAGAGCTGAATATGTTAACCAGGTTCTGACTTTTCAGAAAATCAACCTCGCCTCTTAGCGTCCGTTCTGTCAAATTAAGGCTCACGGACAGACTGCGCCTTCCAACCGGCTGCATCATTTTGATATAACGCAGGATATCATATCTTTTTTGCATAACCAGAAGGAAATCTGGTAATAATTTTCTTTGTACCTCGAGTAATGTACGCATATTTAAAACTCCTAAAAAGTTAAGTTGGACATTTAATGTCCCGCGTAGTCATTTTCTGTCCCACTTAAAACAAAAAAATATTCCTGCTACATATTTTATTCTAGCAGGAACGGAATGTTTCTTCAAATGATTTGAAAAATTATTTTTCCAAAAGCCTATTTAGAGCTGATTTATCAACATTTCCGTATTGAACGATATCATCTTTCCATTCTACGACAGGAATCATCAGCCCGAATTTCTCTAGCAAATCATCATCCGTATGGATATCGATTTCCTTATAGCCTATGCCCGACTCCGCTTTCACTTCTTCAAGTACCTGCTTGGCCTTATCACATAACGGGCATTTATCCCTACTATATAAAACAAACGCATTTGATTCCAAACCACTCATCCTTTTCAATCATATCTTTTTCGTTTAGATGAAGAAGGGATCCCTAATTGTTCCCGGTATTTGGCAACGGTTCGGCGTGCCAGGATAATTCCATGCTCCTCTTTCAACCGTTCTGCCAGGTCTTGATCCGAAAGCGGCTTTTGTTTATTTTCCCCATTGATGGCTGCCTGCAGGCTCTTTTTTGCTTGCATGCCCGACATATCTTCATCAAGGCCGACTGACTGCAAAGAAGTAGTGAAAAATATCCGCATCTCTATCGTGCCAAATGGTGTCTGCACGTATTTCCCTTTAACCGCCCGGCTAACTGTGGACTCATGTATACCAAGTTCGTCAGCTATTTCTTTCATCGTCATCGGCTTCAAATAGTTCAGGCCATGATGAAAACACGCCGGCTGTTTTTCGACGATGCACTGAATGACCTTCAATATAGTTTCTTTTCTTTGTTGGATCCCTCTGGAGATCCATTGGTATTCCTGCCACTTATCCTGGATAAACCGTTGAACTCCCTGATCCTTATGGCTCTTCATTCGGTTTAAATACCCTTTATCCACATTAAGGTTGGGTGTGTTACCATCATAATTCCCGACAAGCAGCATGCCATCCCGAACTTCCACGACCACATCCGGCACTATATAAGAAGGCTTTTCCTGAAAAAAGAGCGAAGCCGGACGCGGGTTCAACGTCTGGACATAATCAAAGACCTCTTGAATCTCCTTCATTGTAACACCGATTTTCTTACTTAGGTCCTTCCAGCGCTTTTCAGCAAAATCGAGGAAATGATTTTCTATGATCGATTCTGCCAGCAGGTTCCCCCCTTCTGCTATCACTTGAAGCAAAAGGCATTCCTGAAGGTTTCTCGCTCCAATGCCATGCGGCTCGAGCTCCTGTAAAATCGAGAGACTCTCTTCCAGAACGTCCGGAGATATGCCTGGGACGCATATATCATTCAGCTGAGTCCTCAAGTAACCGTTTTCATCAAGGTTATGAATTAATAGCAGCATTGCCTTCTGCTGCTCACCCGAAAACTGCTGGTGATTCACCTGGGACATGATATGCTGTTCAAGCGATAAAGTATCTTCACTGATCTGTTCAATCCAATAGTTGGCATCATACGTATTTTTAAGAGTCCGTTTACCCTTTTTCCGGTCAAAAGTTGGCTGAAATAAAGAAGATGTTGGCTGATCTATGGACAGTAATGGATTCTCCACCATTTTATTTTCTAAAAAAGCCGATAGCTCCTGCGAGGAGTATTGCAGCAATGTAATAGCTTGCATAAGCTCCTGGGTCATTGCCATCTTTAATGTTTGCTGTTGAAAAAGTCCTGCTTTCATATTCATACTCATCGATTCATCCCTCCCCCACTCCATTTTACATTATCAGGAGAAAATTCTACACAAAAACCCATGAAAACGCTTACGATTTTTTTCTGAATAGTTTATTTGTTTTAAATACTATATGTTAGAAATGCAAATTTAACAACTACTTTTATTGAAAAATCACCATTTTTCAATAGTGTGGGCCAATATTTTCAAGATAGGAAATGCATTACAGGATTCGATGGAATATTACGGAAATCGAGTGAATTCACCAAAAATCTTAGGGAATCGCTTAAAAATGCCCAATAAAAAATCCCCCACTTTATTAAGCAGAAGATTGGTAATGCCCTCGGCAGGAATCGAACCTGCATTTCAAGCTTCGGAGGCTTGCGTTCTATCCGTTGCACTACGAGGGCGTGATAGAAAATATTTTTCAACAGACTTCATTATATGATAGAATCCCCTTCTTTGCAAGGGGTATCAGGTTTAAAACTTTGTCTTTTGGGTATTATGGGTAATGTGGAAATTCATCCCTGCGCGGCATAAATATAAACTAATCTATCGGGAAGGAGCCTTAGCCAGAAAATTGTCGAACAAATTATCCAATATAGGGTTTGTTTTGTTTGACCTAAATTGACCAAAAAGTGTATCATACATACATAAAGAATTTAAATGATTCTCTTAATCGAAGGAGGAAATGAACATGAATTTAATTCCTACAGTTATCGAACAAACAAGTCGTGGGGAGCGTGCCTACGATATTTACTCCCGTTTATTAAAAGACCGGATCATTATGCTAGGAAGTGCAATTGACGATAATGTTTCCAATTCCATTGTTGCTCAATTACTATTTTTAGAAGCGGAAAATCCTGAAAAAGATATCACTCTATACATCAACAGCCCTGGCGGAAGCATCACTTCCGGTATGGCCATTTACGATACTATGCAATATATCAAACCTAATGTATCAACAGTATGCATCGGTATGGCCGCTTCCATGGGCGCTTTCCTATTGGCCGCTGGCGAAAAAGGCAAACGTTATGCGTTGCCAAACAGTGAAGTCATGATTCACCAACCGCTTGGAGGAGCTCAAGGTCAAGCTACGGAAATTGAAATTGCTGCCCGCCGTATCCTTCACTTGAAAGATAAACTGAACCAAATCCTGGCAGAACGTACTGGTCAACCTATTGAAGTCCTTCAAAGAGATACGGAACGTGATAACTTCATGACTTCCGAAAGAGCTCTTGAATATGGCTTGATTGACAAAGTCATCACGCGCAGCATCCTTGATGACAAAAAAGACTCTAAATAATTATGCAACAAAAGGCTCCGGAGATCGCCTCAAGCGACTTCCGGAGCCTTTTTTAGATGATAAAAGAAAAGGATGCACTTTTAGGCATCCCTATCATTTAACCCTCTTGCTGAACGAACTCTTCCAATGCCTCTAACGCTTCTTTTTCATCGCGTCCTTCGACGATTAACTTCACGGACACGCCAGAACTGATGGCAAGGCTCATTAACCCCATTATACTTTTTGCATTCACTTTCTTTCCTTCTTTTTCAAGAAAAACATCTGAATGAAAGCGGTTAGCTTCTTGTACAAAAAGAGCCGCCGGCCGCGCTTGCAAACCCGTCTTCAATTTTACCTCAACTTGTTTTTCCACCATCTTGATCTCCCCTGTTAGCTTTATTTTTTCGCAGCAATAGCCTCTCCCCCACGGAGCCTGTCAGCTATTTCATCAATCTTTCGTAATCGGTGATTAATCCCGGACTTACTGATGGTTCCACCGGATACCATTTCCCCAAGTTCCTTTAAGGTTATATCCTGAAACGCTATCCTGAGTTCCGCAATTTCCCGAAGCTTATCCGGTAAAATGCTCAGTCCTACCGTATCCTCGATATAATGGATATTTTCAACCTGGCGCAATGAAGCCCCGATCGTTTTGTTCAAATTGGCTGTTTCACAATTCACAAGCCGATTCACTGAATTACGCATATCACGGACAATCCGTACATCCTCGAACCTTAATAAAGCTGAATGGGCGCCAACTATACTTAAAAACTCGGCAATTTTTTCGGCTTCTTTCAAATAAATGATATACCCTTTCTTGCGTTCAAGCGTCTTGGCCTTCAAGCCAAACTTATTCATTAGCTCACACAGGGCATCATTGTGCTCTTTATAAAGTGAGAAAATCTCGAGGTGATAGGAAGACGTTTCCGGATTATTTACCGAACCCCCCGCAAGAAATGCACCTCTCAGGTAAGAACGCTTACAGCATTTCTTCCCAACTATAGTATCGGATATATCATGGAGAATTTCAAAGCCATCGCCTAAAATTTCCAAATCGGTTAAAACCCGCTGCCCTCCGGATGACATCCTGACAATATATACATTATTCTTTTTAAGCTTCATCTTTTTACGGACCAACAGCTCGACCTGGACCTCATAACTTTTTTTCAGCAGCGTATAGATCCTTCTGGCAATCGCAGCATTCTCAGTTTGAATATCCACAACAAGCTTCCGATTAGAAAATGAAAGGGATCCGTTCATCCGGATAAGCGCACATAATTCCGCTTTTCCGCAGCAATCCTTTCCCTCTAATGTAGTAAGCTCTTTTTTCGTTTCTGAAGCAAAAGACATCCATTTCACCCCCAATCGAACGCAGGTAATCTATTTTTATCAATCAAAAACCGTCCCCGATTATATCTACGGTATTATGGGGCTTTTAGTTTCATTTACAAGCATATTATAAAGCAAATCCGCCACTTTTTTCGTGTCATGGCGTATTACATTCCCCTCATAGCTAAAAATGCGTTCTTGTATGATTTCAAGACCCATCCGTTTTAAACTTTCCACATCATACATGACCGGTTTGGCATATTCAGCTTGATAGCGTTGCTGAATCTCGTTTGGTATTTCCTCATTATTAACAAGTATCCTGTCAATATATGCATTTCCCATATGGTCATATATCGCTTTTATATGATCGCTCGCATTATAATCCAGCGTCTCGCCGGCTTGTGTCATCAAATTGCAAATGTACACCTTCTTAGCCTTGGAACGGGCAACCTCTTCTCCTAGGCCAGGGACAAGTAAGTTAGGCAGAATGCTAGTATATAGGCTTCCCGGACCTATGACAATAAGATCTGCCTGCTTGATTTCCTGGAGAGTTTCACTGAGCGGCTTTATATGATGAGGAGACAGAAAAACTTTTTTTATTTTCTTTCCTGAGAAGGGGATCTTGGATTCTCCTGTAACAATCGTTCCGTCATCCATCTCCGCATGGAGAACCACACTTTGGTTGGCAGCCGGGAGCACTTTACCGCGGACATTAAGGAATTTACTCATTTCCTGGATCGCATGTACGAAATCACCGGTCAACGAGGTCATTGCCGCCAGTATCAAATTCCCCAGCGAATGCCCGGACAGCTCATTTTTACTCTGAAAGCGATGTTGAAACATTTGTTCAACAAGGGGCTCTACATCCGATAACGCAGCCAGCACGTTACGGATATCGCCCGGAGCCGGGATGTCCATATCCTCGCGAAGACGGCCTGAACTGCCACCATCATCGGCTACCGTAACGATTGCCGTAATATCCACTGGATGCTTCTTTAACCCTCTCAACAAAACGGGAAGGCCGGTTCCCCCTCCAACGATCACAACCTTAGGTTGTTTCTTATTATTTAACATCTGCTTTCCCCTTACTTTTTTCGATATCGCGATGTGATACTTGAACCCTGTAATCCTTTTTGAAGTGGTTTGAAATATACTCCGTCAACGCCACTGAACGGTGCTGACCGCCTGTACATCCAATTGCGACAACAAGCTGTGCCTTCCCTTCACGTTTATAATATGGAAGCATGAATGCAAGCAGATCGGTCACTTTTTCCAAGAATTTTTGCGTCTCACTCCATTTTAAAACGTAACTCGAAACTTCTTGTTCCAAGCCAGTCCTTGGCCTCATATGGTCAATATAATATGGATTTGGCAGGAAACGTACATCAAACACAAGGTCGGCATCTATGGGCAGGCCATGCTTGAACCCGAACGACATGACATTGACTGTAAACCCGACACTTTTATCGGCAGAAAATTCCGAAGCGATCTTCTCCCTCAATTCGCGCGGTTTCAGTTGGGAAGTATTAAAGATCAATTGAGCCCTTCCCTTCAATTCGTCCAAAAGTTCCCGTTCCATTTTAATGCCTTCCAATGGCCGGCCTAATGGAGCAAGGGGGTGGGTCCTTCTCGTTTCCTTATATCTGCGTACCAAGGAATCATCATCAGCATCAAGAAAAAGGATTCTTGGTGATACTGCCGCTGTATCCGTTAAATTATCCAGTGCAAGAAATAAGGAATCAAAAAACTCCCTCCCCCTCAAATCCATGACAAGGGCCACTTTATTCATCTTATTCCCGGAGTCCTTCATTAACTCCAAAAACTTTGGCAATAGCGTGGGCGGCAAATTATCGACGCAAAAAAAGCCGAGGTCTTCAAAACTTTGAACCGCCACTGTCTTACCTGCTCCGGACATTCCGGTAATGATGACCAATTGCGTTTCACTCATCTGCCCTGTACTCATAGTTTCTCCGCCCCCATGTATATCTTTTTTTATATTTAAAATTAACCTGGATCCAATCGGTAAGAAAGCAGCTTGAATTCAGGCGTATAGGTAAATGTTCCATAGATGATCCCACTTCCATGAACCATATAGTCCAGAATGTGAAAATCACCTTCAGCCATCAGCAGCTTTTTAACATCTTCAACCGGATGCCAGCTAAGTTCCCCTTCTTCACAAACATCCACATTTACACCATCGGAATCCGTTGCAAAGAAAGTGAACATCATCCATTCTGACAAAACTTTATCCCCGTCCTTCATAATGAAGGTGAAAATACCTTTGATGGAAGGGTTTTTTAAATAAACGCCCGTTTCTTCGCGATATTCCCTAATGCAAGCATCGCGTACAGATTCCCCAGGTTCCATCTTGCCGCCTGGCGCTACCCACCATCCGCGTCTAGGCTTTTTCAATAAGAGGATTTGATTATCTTTTATCAATACACAGTTTGTGACACGTTGCACGTTCTTCACCTCAATTGGCTCTGCTCGACTATAGAAACCTTCCCCCCATGTTGAAGAGATTCAGTTTATATCCTTAAACCGCCGCTAGATATCCATTTGGCGATTTACAAATGCTAATAGTTCAAACAAGTTGTATTTTTCATCTTCTTACCATTATGAATGATTATGTTTAGTATATCTTATCATTATACTATTTTTGAAATGAGCTAACAATAAAGTAAACTTCCTGCATTGGGGGAATATTCATTCGCAAGGAATCACATAGGTAAGCCTTTATCCTGCTTAACTCCTATTCTTCTCCACTTTCGCTGCCTAAATGCAAAGGGCTTGCTTACTTCACATTAAAAACCATTTAAAAATGACCTAAAAATTGGAACCAAAGATATAGTCTCAAAGCAGGAAAACAAAAAAAAGACACAGAAACTCAATCTGTGTCCTAAACGTTTATAATTAAAGGGGGTCAACTTCTACCCATACTATACCCAATTATTATTTCACGCGTGTTACAACGTCGTTAAAACGGAATTACGATTGCATATTCTTGAAATCATGCCTTTGGCTGCAATTTTTCTTGAAGTTCCTCAACAAAATGCTGAGCGGATTGAGCTGCAATGCTTCCATCGCCTGTAGCCGTAACGATTTGGCGCAATGTTTTTTCACGAACGTCACCAGCAGCAAAAATGCCAGGGACGCGTGTTTCCATCCGATCATTCGTTTCAATATATCCTGTGGAATTCAAGATGCCCAAGTTCTCAAATGGTTTTGTTAGCGGAAGCATTCCGATATAAATGAATACACCGTCTGCGTCCATCACTGTCTCTTCTCCGTTTTCAGTGGAAACTAGAGTGACACCGCCGACTTTGCCGCCTTCTTCATTGATTTCCTTCAAAGTATGGTTCCAGATGAAGTTAATTTTCTCATTGGCAAATGCACGATCTTGAAGAATCTTTTGAGCACGAAGTTCGTCACGTCTGTGAACGATCGTCACCTTTGAAGCAAAACGGGTTAAGTACACACCCTCTTCAACAGCAGAGTCTCCGCCGCCGATAACGAACAGTTCTTTTTGCTTGAAGAAAGCACCATCACAAACTGCACAATACGATACACCGCGGCCGCCCAATTCTTTTTCGCCAGGAACGCCGATTTTCTTGTATTCGGCACCAGATGAAATGATGATTGAACGTGCTTTGAATTCCTTGGAACCGGCTTTGATCGTTTTATACTCTTCACCGTCAATGATTTCCTTAACATCCCCATAGGCATACTCCGCACCGAATTTCTTTGCATGGTCAAACATTTTCGTTGAAAGTTCAGGTCCGAGTATAGTGTCGAATCCAGGATAATTTTCTACTTCCTCAGTATTGGCCATTTGCCCGCCCGGTACTCCGCGTTCTAACATCAATGTTGAAAGGTTCGCACGTGATGTATAGACAGCCGCCGTCATCCCTGCAGGACCAGCTCCAATAATAACAACGTCATAAATTTTTTCAGACATGTTTTCACTCCTCCATATTCCATAACAAATGGAACCTTCACTACGGTTAGTGTTCCCTACCTATTATCCTATATAACAAATAATTTTTCGTCCAAATATCTGCTCATCCCAATAAGTTTTGAACCAACTTTACGTACTTCGATAAGGTGGACACCGATATGAAATGTTTGTCTGCGATTGCCTGTTTGCTCGCCTTCTCATTTTTAAGCTGATTCCACACGTACTCCACAGCGGATGCCCAGCCTGCTGGATTATTTAACTTCTGCTCGGATTTCACCGCTTCGATGAAGACGGAAAACCACATTAAATAGAGCCCGGCTTCGTTTAATTGTATCGGTTGGAAATGACGATATAATAACTCAGCTGTGCGATCGGCAAAATCAATCGGTGTTAATTGGCGATCCTTAGCTGGAACTTGAACAAGTTCAGCATAATCACGTTCCAAATCAGTGAAATTCTGATTTAGGTTGAGGACCTGGTTTTTCAATAGCTTCTGTTTATGAACCGAATGTTTCAGAAGGAAAATGGCAAACAGCCTTTCTTCGATGAATTCACTTTCCAGCCTTTTCATAATAGAAGGAAAATGATGTTCAAAACCATCTGAAGTTGTATTCATATCTCCCCAAGGCTCCATGCCTTCCTTTTCCGGGTTCATTTCCACGACCTTTTTCCATGCCTTTTGGGCAGCCTGTTCATGGCCTAAATGGTAAGCGGAAATGGTAAGCCAATAGTAGAAGGTTCCATCTCCCTCGAACCCTTGCTTTTGGAGTCCTTTCAGCCATCTATATGCAGAAGAATAGTTTCCGATCAAAGCGAAGGTCGCTCCAAGCTTGAAACGATGTTCGGATAGCATCGGCCGAATTTTCTCCAGCATCTGTATGAGTTCTTCAACCTTTGCTTCATCCTGTTGATAATGATGAAAAACAACAAGGTTACAAAGCGCATGCAGGTTTCCTGGGCTTTTTTCCAGTACCTCATCAAGTGTTTCAAACGCTTCATCTACCTGACCTAGATAGAAATAGGCAAGTGCCAGGTTATTATAAGCGGACCAGTAATCCTCGTACTCGGCAATCGTTTCTTTCAGGACTTCGATTGCCTTCGGGAAATTGCCTGATTCCAGGTACTCACGGGCTTGTTCCTGTTTGGTAATGAGCCCATCATGCTTAAAGGGGTTTTCTTCTGACTCATCCGACTCAAAAGTTATCAGTTCAAGCAGATCCTCTGCATCATCGCTGAACTCCCCGTCTTCTTCTTTATCAAGATAAGCACTGGCGTGACGATAAGCCTCCTTGAACATGCCTAAGTGGGCATAATTATTCGCCAGGAAGTAATGACATTCCGACATATAGGGATCCATCACATCCAAGATGTTCTCCAATAGGTTGTTTGAATAATTATATTCACCGATTTCCGAGCAGGTGATTGCCAATTGACAGGCTATCATCGGTTCAGCAGGTTCAAGTTCCAGCGCACGCTCCAGGTATTTTTTTGATTTAGGTAATTCTCGTCTATGATAAGCTTTTAAACCCTTGGTGAAATAATACTCACCTGTCGGGTGAAAAGTTAGAATTTTTGCCTGTTGGCCAAATTTAGAGTCTTTACTCATGTAATCCTCCATCTACAAGTTGATTAACCATAGTATTATAACATATTGGAGAAAATTTGCCGAACAATTCAAGAAAATGGAAAACGGTAATTACCATGCTTTCTTTAAGAAAAAATCGAATGACATCCCTAGCCAAATGGGGATTCTCTTTCATACTGATGGGCCCGAACAAAGCAACACCTTCAAATCTCAGGTATGGCTTTCACCAAAATTAGCAGCAGAAGTTGATTGGAGAGGAAGGTGCGAGACTCCTGCGGGAAAAGCGCGTCTAGGGGAGACCCCGCAGGCACAAGCCGAGGAGGCTCCCGAACCGCCCGCGGAAAGCGAGTGCCTGGAGCGGAAATCAACGTCCAAATTGTACAAGCCATAAAAAAACTGAAGACAAACCTGATTTTCATCGAGTTTGTCTTCAGTCTGAGCCCTCCTATTGACGGAGGGCAATCACCATTCATTCGGTTTCTTTCGGTTCGTCCTTATCGGCATGTCTAGCCTTCAATACATCAAGCACTGATTGGAAAGGCAACTCCTGCTCCCGAAGAAGAACGAATAAGTGATAGAGGAGATCGGCACTTTCCATCGAAAGTTCCTCTGCATCACGGTTCTTAGCTGCAATGATCACTTCTGCCGCTTCTTCACCGACTTTTTTCAGGATCTTATCTACGCCCTTATCGAATAGGTAGGTAGTATATGAACCTTCAGGCATTTCCGATTTTCTTTTTTCAATCAACCTTTCCAATTCCGTCAAGAAAGTCACATTCGCCTTCACGTCTTGTCCAGCTTCACTGTTTTGGTAAATCGTTTCACTAAAACAGCTTGTTGCCCCTGTATGGCATGCAGGACCTGCAGGAACGACCCGAACGACTAATGCATCTTGATCACAGTCATACTTCATCTCGATGATTTTCTGGGTATTGCCGCTGGTCGCCCCTTTATGCCATAATTCATTGCGCGAACGGCTGAAGAAGACCGTTTCACCTTTTTCAATCGACAATTGCAGCGATTCTTGGTTCATGTAAGCAAGTGTCAGCACTTCGCCGGTTCCTGCATCTTGAATAATTGCCGGTATCAGGCCTTTTTCGTCGTATTTAATAGTTTCAAGATTCATCGTACAACCACTCCTTGTTGTTTGAGAAACGCTTTGACTTCTTTGACGGATGTTTCTTTATAATGAAAAATCGATGCGGCTAATGCTGCGTCGGCTTTACCTTCTTGGAAGGCTTCCTCGAAATGCTCGGCGTTACCAGCCCCGCCCGAGGCGATGACCGGCACTGAAACGGCTTCAGATACCGCTTTTGTCAAAGCGATATTAAACCCTTTTTTCTCGCCGTCACAATCCATGCTTGTCAATAAAATTTCACCCGCACCGCGGATTACGGTTTCTTTTGCCCACTCGACCACTTCCCATTCAGTCGGTTTCCGACCGCCGTGGGTATATACGCGCCATGACCCAAGCTCTTCATCATATCGGGCGTCTATGGCAACAACGATACATTGGGAACCAAAATAATCAGCACCTTCATTTATTAAATCAGGGCGCAGGATGGCTGCTGTATTTAAGGATACCTTATCGGCACCTGCCCGTAAGATCTTCTTCATATCCGCCAATGAATTAATGCCGCCGCCCACCGTGAACGGGATTGCCAAGCTGCCCGCTACCACTTGAACGACGTCGACTATCGTTTCCCTGCCTTCATGTGATGCGGAAATATCCAGGAAGACAAGCTCATCGGCACCTTCTTGATCGTAAAAGGCTGCAAGTTCGACCGGATCTCCAGCATCCCTAAGGGACACAAATTGTATCCCTTTGACTACGCGACCATCCTTTACATCGAGACATGGAATAATTCGTTTAGTGAGCATTTAACCACGCACCTTTTCTAGTGCTTCTTCTACAGTAAAGCGATTGGTATAAAGTGCCTTGCCAATGATTGCCCCTGCAATGCCGTGGGCTTCATACTCTTTGAGGGTGATAAGGTCTTCGAGGGAACTAATGCCTCCCGAAGCGATCACATTTTTACCAGTTGCCTCCGCCATGGCCAATATGCCTTTCACATTCGGACCTGAAAGCATGCCATCCGTCGCGATATCGGTCACGATAAAGGTCTCTGCACCAGCATCGGCCAGTAATTTGCCAAGATCTATCGCAAGGGTTCCAGAAGTTTGAAGCCAACCATGAGTGGCAACCTTGCCATCTTTCGCATCAATCCCGATTGCGATGTGGCTTCCATATTTCCTTATCATATCTTTAGTGAAATCAGGGTCTGAAACGGCCGTACTGCCTAAAATGACCCGTTCCACTCCATTATCCAGGTAATGGGCTATATCCCGTTCCGTACGGATGCCGCCGCCGATTTGAATGCGGGCCCCTAACTCACTTGCAGCTTTTATTACGTATGAATCATTGATGCGCACTCCCTCTTTGGCTCCGTCAAGGTCGACCATATGTATCCAATCGGCTCCTTGATCCGCAAAGCTTTTAGCCATATCGAAGGGGGAATCGCCATAAACGGTTTCCTGATTGTAATCTCCCTGGATTAAGCGGACGCACTTGCCTCCGCGCATATCAATCGCCGGGTAAATAGTAAAGTTGCTCATGCTTCTTCCTTCCCTTCCACTAATGACAGATAATTTCTCAAGAGTGACATGCCCATCTTCCCGCTTTTTTCCGGATGGAACTGCATGCCGAAAACATTCCCTTTACCGACGATCGCCGGCACTTCCACATCATACGTCGCCGAAGCGGTAACGAATGATTCATCCGTATCGACGTAGTAAGAATGGACGAAATAAACATGGTCCTCTTCCAGTCCCTCATTCACTGGTGACGCCTGTTTAAATTCAAGACAATTCCAGCCCATGTGCGGCACTTTATAAACCTGGTCATCCGCATCCACTCCCTTAAAACGAACGACTTTACCTGGGATGAGGGATAATCCCTTTGCAGGTCCATTTTCCTCACTTTCATCAAAGAGAAGCTGCATACCAAGGCAGATGCCTAAAAGATAACCTCCATCGGCTACATATTCCTTCAGGAATTCATCAAGCTTTTGTTTTTCCAAGAGACTCATGGCATCCCTGAAAGAGCCCACGCCGGGAAGAATGATCCCATTCGACTTTGAAAGTTCTTTTGGGTCATCGGAAATGAAAGAATCGGCACCAAGGCGCTCCAGCCCTTTACTTACGGAAAATAAATTCCCCATGCCATAATCGACGATCCCGATCATTTACAACATTCCTTTCGTCGAAGGGATGCCTTTGACACGCGGATCGATGGTCGTAGCTTCATCCAACGCTCGTCCAAGCGCTTTGAATATCGCTTCGATCATATGGTGTGTGTTGTGTCCGTAATGAACGACTACATGCAGGTTCATCCTGGCTTCAAGAGCGAATTTCCAAAGAAACTCGTGCACCAGTTCAGTATCGAAAGTACCGACCTTTTGCGAAGGAAACTCAGCCCGGAACTCCAGGTGCGGACGATTGCTTAAATCGATGACAACCTGGGCGAGTGCTTCATCCATAGGTACGAAAGCATTTCCGTAACGCTTTATCCCGCGCTTGTCTCCAAGGGCTTCCAATAACGTCTGCCCCAAGCAAATGCCAATATCTTCAGTTGTATGATGATCGTCCACGTCTGTATCCCCGTTTGCTTCTACAGTCAAATCAAACTTCCCGTGTTTCGTGAACAAATCCAGCATATGCGTCATAAACGGAACGCCCGTCTTAATGGAGGAATTACCTTCCCCATCCACACCAAACTTCAAACTTATTTCCGTTTCATTCGTCTTTCGCTCCACACTAGCAAAACGTTCCATTACAACTCCTCCTAAACGGGGTATGACCCCTTTTCCCAAGATGTAAAAGCATGTCAAAATTCTTTATATCAGATTGCACTTATTTTAATAATTCAGGACTTTTTCCGGATTCATTCACAGCACGTGATTCAATGGCACGTGCATGAGCCTCGAGTCCTTCCATCCGGGCAAATGCTGCGATTTTTTCTGCATTTTTGCGGAAGGCCGTTTCACTATACATGATGATGCTCGATTTCTTTTGGAAATCATCCACATTCAGCGGACTGGAAAAACGGGCGGTTCCATTGGTAGGCAACACATGATTGGGACCTGCAAAGTAATCCCCGACGGGCTCCGAACTAAAGCGGCCAATGAAGATTGCCCCGGCATGGCGAATTTTAGCCATGATTTCAAGTCCATCCTTGGCCACAATTTCCAAATGTTCCGGTGCAAGTTCATTAATCGCTTCAACCGCTTCTGCCATATTCCCGCATACAACGATCCGTCCGTAATCCCTTATGGATGCTGCAGCAATATCATGGCGTGGAAGTAACGCCACCTGCTTGGTCACTTCTGCTGCCACTTCCTCTGCCAGAGACGTTGACGTCGTCACCAAAACACTGCATGCTCGGGCATCATGCTCCGCCTGTGATAGCAAGTCTGCCGCAACTTCTGCAGCGATGGCCGATTCGTCCGCCAATATCGCTATTTCACTTGGACCTGCTATCATATCAATGGCAACATCCCCGAAAACTTCGCGCTTCGCTAACGCCACATAAATATTTCCCGGACCCACTATTTTATCCACTTTCTTAATTGTTTCCGTCCCATAAGCGAGAGCAGCTATAGCCTGGGCCCCGCCAACTTTATAGATTTCCTTAACCCCGGCAATTTTGGCAGCTGCCAAAACCGCTGGCGATAATTTCCCATCTTTTCCTGGAGGGGAAACCATGACGATCCGTTCCACCCCCGCGGCCTTCGCAGGCAACACATTCATCAATACTGACGAAGGATATGCCGCTGTGCCACCAGGTACATAAACACCTACAGCATCAAGCGGTGTCAATTTTTGTCCTAGCATCGTTCCTGTATCATCAGTCGTAAACCATGAATTTCGAATTTGTTTCTCGTGAAACATTCGAATATTATTTGCAGCTTCTTGAATAATATCAAGCTGCTCAGCAGTCAAGGCCGCCGTCGCTTCTTCCAATTCCTGTTCCGATACAAGTAATTCCCCTGGACTGACACCATCGAAACGTTCGGTATAGGTATGTAAAGCGGCGTTTCCGCTTTTCCTGACATCATAAATAATATCCTGAACCGCTTTTCTTTGGTCGGCAGTACCTGCCTCAACCGAGCGTTTCAGTGAAATCCCTTCAGCAAACCGTTCTATTTTCATACCTTCACCTCATTAGCGATTCTTTACTATTCAATAATTTCTGCTAGCCGTTCCACGATTTCGGTAATCCTTGCTTCTTTAATTCGATAGCTGACAGGGTTTGCTACCAGCCTCGAAGTCACATTGGCGATTTTTGCATATTCCACAAGCCCGTTTTCCTTCAATGTCCGCCCCGTTGAAACGATATCGACGATTCGTTCAGCTAAACCGATTAACGGTGCTAACTCAATAGACCCATTCAACTTTATAATCTCGACTTGCTCCCCCTGCTCGCGAAAATAACTGGAAGCAACGTTCGGGTATTTACTCGCTATTTTGGGGGCGATGTCACTTATTTTCGTACCAGGCAATCCAGCTACTGCCAAGTAGCAGGCACTGATTTTCAAATCAAGTAACTCATAGACATCACGTTCTTCTTCCAACATGACATCCTTCCCTGCAATGCCAATGTCAGCGACGCCGTGTTCCACATATGTTACGACATCCATCGGTTTTGCTAAAATGAACCGCAGATTCTCCTCTTCCACTTCAAGGATCAATTTCCGGGAATCATCAAACTCGGGAGGGAGACGAAAACCGGCCCTTCTTAACAGCTCTGCCGCTTCTTCAAATATTCTCCCTTTCGGCATGGCAATCGTTAAAAAGCTATTATTCATCTTTTCCATTCCCCCCATTCCCTACGAATAAATGAACTTCAGAAAATGTCCGTGTAAAAGCATCGACATTTTGGACGACCGTAATATCTTGAATCGTTACCAATTTCCCTTCGGAGCGTTTTTTTCTTGCAAATTGAATTGCTTCCAATCTCCGTTCGGGACTGAATAAAATGCATTCTGGCGCGACAGGCTGGATCGGCTCCCCAAGAGCTTCTGCAAGACGATCCACCCGGATTGCAAAACCTGTGGCCGAAGCATTCCAGCCGAACTTCGCAAGCAGATTATCATACCGGCCGCCATTGCCGATTGGCGAACCCACTTGCCCGGCATACACCTCAAATAAAGTTCCCGTGTAATAACTCATATGACTGACCAATGTCAAGTCGAAGCTCACATATTGTTCAACGTCAAATTCTTTCAGCTGCGCAGACAATCCCTTCAGTTCAGCCAAAGAATCTTGCCCTTTATTATTTTCCACCAACCCTAGCGCCTTGCTCAGGGTTCCTTCACTGCCCCTTAATGAGGTAAATTCGATAAGCCGTTGTTTATCAATTGATGAAAGCGGCAGTGATTTAACATGCTCGCGATAACCGACATAATTTTTTTCGTACAAAAACTTCCTTAATATAGAGGCTCTTTCCTCCGTACCTAGAATGCTTAAGAAAAATTCTTGCAGAAATCCGATATGTCCAATGGAAATCTTAAATTCCTGGAGCCCTGCAGCCTTTAGTGCATCCGCAAGCAGGGCAATCATTTCAGCATCGGCACTTATAGACTTATTTCCGATACATTCGATGCCAATCTGTTCGAATTCTGCCGGCCTGCCTCCTTCACGCTGCTGTGCGCGGTATACATTCGCGGAATAGGCCAGGCGAAGCGGAATTTGCTGTTTTAGCAGTTTGGATGCTGCGACCCGTGCAATGGGAGCTGTCATCTCGGGACGGAGTACGAGCGTATGCCCCTGGGAATCAAGAAGTTTAAACAACTGTTGATCCAAGATTGCCGAAGCATCGCCAATTGTTTCATAATATTCCAAAGCAGGCGTTTCAATAAATTGATAGCCCCACTTCTTGATTTCATCACTCATTTTATTTCTTGCCGATACTTTCGTTTCATACAGCACCGGCAATGTATCTCTCATGCCTAACGGTTTTTCAAACATAAATGGCTTTGTCACGACTGCACATCCTTTGGAAATTTTGATTACTATCTATATCCAATCGGTCCGCCTATAGGCAAAAACCGATACACCCATTCCTAATTATGTTTATCCTTTATCTTTCCAAGGTTTCACGCTTAAATCCAAATTTCGGATAACATATAAAAATAGTAACAAATAAACTGACATAATAATATAAATAATCACAATAATCGATCAATACACTTTAGTTCGCTAATATGGTAGTAGGTTGAAGTTATTAATAGTTTACCCCTGCCCCCACCTTACGTCAAGGGAAATATGCCTAATCTCATTACTTCAATACCATGGCGGTCTTGGATATTCTTCATGATCGGTTAAAGTCCAAACGGAAGGAGTTGTACCTTTCCACCCGAATATTCCTTCCTATTTTTAGCCATTCACCGTTATTAATGTATACCTTTTGGTTTAGCTGTTTTATAATGTTTAGGAGTTTGGTAATATTAGAAAATTTTAGGGGGATATGGGAATGAAGAAATATTTTTCGTTTTTTTTGGCATTTATCGTTCTTTTTTCACTGGGTTTAAGCGGAACGAAGGGTTTTGCGGCAACTAAGATCAACCAGGATGAGCTTAATGCATACCTTTCTGAAGTTAGAATGACGCAAGAAGAATTGGAAGAGTATTTATCCTATTACGACTTATCATTGAATGAACTGAAATCGGTAGAAGAGTTGCGTGATACATTGGGACCGGCCGTCACACCTGAGACCATCCAGAATCTACTTAAACAATATGAAATGACAGAAGCTGAACTTACGGAATTATTAATAGAATACGGCGAACTGGAAGAGGGGGATTCGATCATCGATACCTTCCATTTCATTTACGATATTGAGGATATCATCGATTTAGAAATGGATTATGATGAGGAAGAGATGGAATATGATGACGAAGAGATCATCGATTTAATGGATGGTCTCTTTACTGAGATCGGCCTTACTGACGAAGAGCTCGATAGATTCATGAACCACCTTTTGCCTATCGTCGAAGACCCTTCTTTTGAAGCTCGTTTAATGGCGATCTCCGATAGGATGGATCAACTCGAGGATTTTGAAACAATTGATGAATTATCTGCAGAACAAGTGGCAGAATTGCTTTCTATATATAAGGATCTTCAAAGCTTGCTGCAAATTCAATTCAAATTCGCCTTAATTCAGGATGGTGTCACGACAAACCTATCCCTTGAGGCTTTATTCCAACTTAAGGAATTGACGAATGCCAGTTTACTAGTTTCCATTTATGATTTAAACGGCAATTTTTTGCTCGATTTTACATTGACAGGTGAAATGATCGGTTCCGATTTAGTGAAGGAAACCGGTAATGACATTAAACAATCCACTGAGGTCATTTCTAAAGTGGTTGAGGTAAAAAAGGAAAAGAAAAAACCCACAAAACCTGATCATAAAACGGAAAAAGGCGGAGTGCTTCCTAAAACGGCTGGTAATTACTTATTCGGCGCTTTAATCGGTTTAGCGTTAATGGTTATCGCTTTCGGATTAATCAGAAAAGCGAGACTCACTAATTAAGATGAGCAAAAATAGGCAATCCAGGCATAAGAAAAAAACGTTACTTATCACTGCTGTCTGCATTTTAACCTTAGGTTTTTATTTTACAACGACAAATGCCTATACGCTGTTAAAAGGCTATGCCCTATATAAATGGAATAAATCTGACACAACGGAAGCGACGGCTAAGCTACCCGAACCGAAGCCTAAAGCTGATATTCCCGATGGGCTTGAACTATATGAAGAACGACCGGAGACAGGTGATTTGATGGGTGAGCTTTATATTCCGAAAATCGAGGCAACACTCCCAATTTATCACGGAACGGACGAAGATGAACTCGAAAAGGGCGTCGGCCATTATGCGGGGTCCGTCCTCCCCGGTGAAAAGGATAATTCCGTTTTATCCGGTCACCGAGATACAATTTTCAGAGATCTAGGTGATGTCGGCGAGGGTGACTTGCTGATTGCCAAGACAGAAGCCGGTACGTTTACATATAAAGTGAGGAAGGTTCGTATCGTCGATGCAGATGACCGTACCGTGATCGTTCCCAAGCCTAAAGCCACACTTACAGTAACAACCTGCTATCCTTTTTCATATATTGGCAGTGCACCGGAACGATACGTATTGGTTGCCGATTTATTGAAATCGGAGCTAGGTAAATGAGATGCAGGGCTGAAGTTGTTCAGCCCCCTTTCATAAATCTTCAATAGATGATAGGAGGACAAACTCAACATGGAAAAACAGGCACAGCAAAGGTTTTTTCAAATTTTAAAAGAAACGTATGAAGCAACGGTGAACCAGGAAAATGTATCAATCAACGAAGTGATGGAGCATCTTAAGAATGAACTGACTCCGTTATACCCAAAATGCCATTTAAAAGGACTTGCCGCATATATGGGCAAGTCCTTTTTTTCATTCATAGGGAAGTTTGCTGCTCTCTCTCAAGCATTTCCTCTTTGGTATATATGATTTTCATTGGATTTCCCCCGACGAAAGCTCCCTCCGGAACATCCTTATGGACAAGCGTCCCCGCAGAGACAATCGCCCCATTACCAATTGAAAGTCCTGGAAGAATGGTCGAATTGGCTCCAATCAATACTTCATCACCAATGACTACATCTCCTAAACGATATTCATGAATCAAATATTCATGAGCAAGAATCGTCGTATTATAGCCAATGACAGTATTCATTCCAACCGATATTTTTTCCGGAAACATCACATCCGGCATGACCATCAAGGCAAACGAAGTATGCTTTCCTACTTTCATATGTAAAAAAGTCCTGTATAGCCAATTCTTCATGCCCAGAAAAGGCGTATAACGCGCTAGCTGTATCACAACAAAATTCTTTACGACTTTCCAGAATGGAACGGTCTTATATACATGCCATAGTGAATTTGCCCCTTCAACTGGATGGCGGGACGTGCGTCTCATTTTCTAGCCTCCGTGAGTTTTTCAACCTCAACGATATTCAATAAATCCGCCATCTGCTCAAGCATATAATCAGGGTGAAAACTTTCCAAGAATTCACGGCCTTTAATGGACCATGAGACCCCTGCCGTTTTTGTGCCTGTATTTTTACCGCCCATGATATCATGATAACTGTCGCCAATCATGATCGCTTCTTCAGGAACCGAACCGAGTTGATTTAAAGCTTTTACCAAAGGCTCTGGGTCCGGCTTCGCCTTTTCCACTTCATCCAGTGTGACCACCACTTCAAAGAATTGATCCAGTTTGCTTAAACACAGGCCCTTTTCAACGACATCACGCTTCTTTGTCGTAACGACTGCCAATTTATAACCGCTCTGCTTCAACGTTTGAACGGTTTCGAACACCCCGTCAAATTGTGTGACAAGCAAATCATGATTCCTCCAATTATGCTCCCGATAGTAAGCGATCATATCATCCACACGTTTTGGATCAATGGAGGAGAAAGTATCGACCAAAGTCGGTCCGATAAATGGAATGATATCTTCCCGTTTGAACTTTCCAGGACAAAAGTGGTTTAAAGTTTCAGTAAAAGAGGCAATGATCAATTCATTTGTATTGATCAACGTCCCATCAAGATCAAATAATAATGTAGTTATGTTACTGTTCATATACAGCTTCCTTTCTCTGTACCCTGTCAGTCCGATTCCATATATACGCAACGGCCATCGTTAAAACAATGGCAGTGAGTAGCCGAATAAGCAACAATGGCAAGACCGGAATCCCCAGCGGAATAAAAATCAGTGTGTCTTCTACAACAGCATGGCAGGCAACTAAAAAGATGAACGCAATCGTCATATCCTTCTTCGATACATTATCTTCTTTAGCGGCTTGGATCATTACGCCTGCCCCATATGCCAAACCGAGAGTCAGACCTGTAACGAAAGGCATGGAAGCATTCGGCTTCATCCCCAGGACCTTCATGAAGGGAGCAAGGGCTTTCGAGAAGGCTTCCAGCCATTTTAAATCTTTCATGATTTGAACCGCCACCATGAGCGGAATAACGATGACCGCCAGCTGACCGATTCCGGAAAGTGCCTGGATGACCCCATGTAAAAGGATTGCACCCGCTCCGTTAATCTCTGCAGCCTCCCCGATAGCCGCTCCTTGGGCCATTTCAGATCCGCCCTGCCAAACAAGATTGATGACGATAGCTGATAAAAGTGCAAGTCCGATCCGTACCGTTAGGATGATCCACAGCTTGACACCGGTTTTCATTGCCACACCTGACTCGATCAATAAATTATGTGAAAAAGATAGCATCATAGCGATAATAAAAACTTCTTTCACAGTCAAATCAAGTGTTAATATGCCAGCGATCGCCGCGTATAAATTCAGGAAATTCCCTAACACAAGCGGAATTGCCGCATCCCCTGGAAGGCCGATGAGATTCATCAAAGGCGCTATCAAGTTAATGATGAATGGCAATACAGGCGTATATTGAAGCACAGTGACGATCAAAGTGACTGGAAATATCACTTTCCCCAAAGACCAAGTTGTATTCAAGCCTGAAAGAAGTCCCTTTTTAATCGAATCTACTATCACTATGCCCTCTCCCTTTACACATATTCCCTATGCATCTAAATACCGTTTGTTTGCATGCCCGCTGACCCTTCTATAGACCACCAAAGCAATGGCTACAACTACCAACACAATCGAGATCACTTGTGCGATACGCAGTGACTCCGTCAGCATCAAACTATCCGTCCGCAATCCTTCAATGTAAAAACGGCCGATGGAATACCATAATACATAGGTTAAAAATAGTTCCCCCCTGCGCAAGTTCACTTTCCGTAAAATTAAGAGGATGATGACACCGGCGATGTTCCAAATCGATTCATACAAAAAGGTCGGGTGATAATACGTACCGTTTATGTACATTTGATTTATGATGAATTCAGGCAAATGCATATTTTCCAGGAATGACCTTGTTATTTCTCCCCCATGCGCTTCCTGATTCATGAAATTACCCCAACGGCCAATCGCCTGCCCCAACAATAAGCTCGGTGCAGCAATGTCCGCGAGCTTCCAAAATGACACTTTCTTGACCTTGGCAAAAACGATGGCAGTCAGCACCGATCCAATCAACGCACCATGTATGGCAATTCCGCCATTCCATATTTTTATGATATCCCCCGGGTTTTGTGAATAGTACTCCCATTGAAAGATCACATAATAAATACGGGCACAAATGATTGCGATCGGGACAGCAAACAAAATCATATCAGTAAATATTTCCTTATCTAGGCCTCTCCGCTCAGATTCCCTCAAAGCAATAATAAGACCCAATAACACACCGAAACCGATAATAAGTCCATACCAATGTACCTGGATGGGACCAAGATCTATCGCGATTGGATTCAGCGGCTGTATTCCTTGTTCCATTTTGTCCCCTCTTTTCCTATAACCTATTAAAATTCATCATGTTCCGGATCTGCAATGGCATGGTTCAAGCGATCTGAAAACTGTTCTGCAGCATTTACTCCCATTCGTTTCAGGCGGTAATTCATGGCTGCCACTTCAATGATAACAGCTAAATTTCGCCCTGGACGGACAGGTACGGTAATTTTCGTCACTTCCGTATCGATGATTTTCATTTTTTCCTCATCAAGACCAACCCGGTCATACTGCTTGTTTTTTTCCCATAGTTCCAGATTGATGACGATTGAGATCTTTTTGTTGCTCCGGACTGCACCAGCCCCAAAAAGCGTCATTACATTAATGATTCCCAATCCTCTTATTTCAAGAAGATGTTCGATTAAATCCGGGGCATTCCCTACTAGCGTATCTTGGTCTTCCTGCCTGATTTCGACGCAGTCATCGGCTACGAGACGATGCCCCCGTTTCACTAACTCCAGGGCTGTCTCACTTTTACCGACTCCGCTTTTCCCGGTGATCAACACCCCTAACCCATAGATGTCCACCAATACACCATGAACAGCAGTAGTTGGTGCCAACCTGCTTTCAAGGAAATTGGTCAGACGGCTGTATAACCTTGTTGTCTTCATATTAGATCTCATCACAGGAACGGATTCCCGCTCAGAAGCTTCGATCAATTCTATCGGTACTTCCTGACCACGCGTAATGATGATGCCTGGAGTAAAGTCCCTGCACAACTCTTCCATCCTCTGTATTCGCTCCGGTTCATTCAACCGATTAAAAAAGGACATCTCCGTCATACCTAAAAGCTGTACTCGATCCGCGGGATAATAATCAAAAAAACCGGCTATTTCAAGTCCGGGACGAGATAAATCACTCGTGACTATTGGTCGGTTAATTCCTTCTTCCCCACTGATAAGTTCTAGACCGAACGCTTCTACTATATCCTTTGTACGGACTTTTGCCATATATCTTTCCTCCTTTTGGAGCGTTGCTATTTTTCGAGATACTTTTTCTATTTTAGCATTTTTCTGTTAATAACCAAACAAAGCATTATCGATTTACTGTTTTTTTATTCATTGCAACAGGATGATGACAGCGGTAAGGTCCCGGGAACAGGAAAGAGATGGGATGAAACTGCATGAATCCTAAGAAAACCCCAAATTTATATTGGCGGGATCACTTTGTAGCCAAAAGGGATCACAAAACGTATTTTTCATCAAATGATGTTCCCAAATCAACTCCTTAGATATGGTTTCTATCCAAATTTAATACCAAAGTTGATTGAAGAGCAAGTGTGCGAGACTCCTGCGAAAGTGCATCAAGGGAAGACCCCGCATGCGGAAAGCGAGCTTCGGGAGCGGAAATCAACATCCAAATTGGACAAGCCATAAAAAAATGTAGGCATACCCGATTTTTGCCGAGTTTGCCTACATTCTGAGCCCGCCAGCTATATCAGTGCGCTTTCTTTTTCTTCAGAAAACCGTTATCGCTGCAGTCTTGGTTTCTGCAAAAACATGAAGCACAGGAACCTCTTCCTTAACCGTCTTAAACTTAAGGACCTTCTGAACCACATCACTTTTCTCTTCGATGATGGTCATCCCTTCCAAAGTTACATTAAAGCTTCCTAAATTGGATTTCAGCTCTCCTTCGATCGCCTTACCTGGTGGCAGGGTCAGCAGGACTTTTCCAGTGACTGACTTAGCATGGATCGAATCGCAATCCATCCCTGAATTCGTACAGATGATTTCCCCATTGAAAGTTTGGACATCCAATTTCTTGAAGTATCCATCGGCATTAATCGCTCCATTCAGGGTCTCGGCTTCCAAGTCATTAAAG
Organism: Peribacillus simplex; assembly: GCF_030123325.1. NCBI lineage: Bacteria > Bacillati > Bacillota > Bacilli > Caryophanales > Bacillaceae > Peribacillus > Peribacillus simplex. The sequence continues at coordinate 5,474,250 of NZ_CP126106.1, forward strand.
TTGGTATCCGAAATGGTGATCATCCCGTTAGCTGTTTCAAGCTCACACGAATCACCCGTACCCTGCATGATATGAATGGCACCATTCGCCGTCTTCGCTTTAAGGTTCTCTGATTTCAATGATTCAGTCGTGATAGCGCCATTGAACATCCTTACATGGATATCCTCATATTCCTTCCTTGGAATGTACATGATCGTATCAACCTTTATGGATTTTTCACGAACCTTGAACCTCAATTTTCCATTTTCAATCGTGAAATCGACTTCTTCTAAGAAGTTCTTCCTGGCTTCTTCTATATCTTCCACACGGTATACCTTAGCTTCACACTCTACCCGGACATCATTATGGTCCCATGCGGCGATTTTTATTTTCCCATTTGCTATATCCACATCAACTTCATTCAGGAAATCATGATCATGCTGGAAAATATGACTGAACTCTACAGATTTCCCAAAATTGAAATCAAGGTCCGTTTCTTTGATTTTCTTAAAAGCACTTTCAACGAAATCCATAATCTTTTCTTTCGATGACTGGATATTCTTCTTAAACGTATCCTGGGTGCTTCCCTCGCTTTTCTTATCCACGACAACCGTCGATAATTCATTTTGCAATTTTTGCTCTTTAGCTTCACTTTCCTGACTGGCTTTATCTAATTCTTCCAATAAGCCCATGGCTTCTTCCGCTGATAACTTTCCATCCTGAATCATTTCTAAGATTTTCTTTCTTTCCTCCTGCATGAACATTCCTCGCTTTCTTCTATCATTTTATTCATACATACGCCCAGATATTTAAAAAGTTTCATAAATACCGTTTTTCCTATCATTCGACAAAGGAAAATGACAATTTCCGAAACGGGAGATTTATGATTTCCCCGGAAATATCTTGTTTTCCCATTCTTTAATCAAATGATTGATTAAATGCCCACCGTCATTTTTCTACATAAAAAAAGCCTGATGGCTTGTTCCAGACTGCAGACAAATTGAACGTTGATTTCCTCTCAAGGCACTCGCTTTCCGCGGGCGGTCCGGGAGCCTCGCTTTTCCCGCAGGAGTCTCGCACCTTCCGTTCCAATCAACTTTGATTTAACTTTTAGAGACCCTTTTACCTAAAGTCTTCATTGTTCTAAAATAGAATGAATAAAACTTGAGGTGATAAAGATGCTTTCTAAACATGCTTCTATTCAACGAAATCATCTGGTGCCAGCGAACCATTTGGTTCGTAAAATCGAGGCTGCCATTAACCCCTCTCTTTCATTTATGATTTGGTGAAAGAAATGTATTCAGAGGTAGGACGCCCAAGTATTGATCCAGTTATTTAGATTCCACACAAATGTCAAAAGGGTTCGGAATTTTTTAATTCCGAACCCTTTTGTCTACAAACTGAACAAGCCTGATGGCTTGTTCTTTTATGCATGTTCATGCTGGGTTTGTTTTTCTTCAATCCAATTTTCCATGCGAATTTGATCACGGGTAAGTACAGGTTTTAAGTATTTTCCCGTATACGATTCGGAAACTTCACATATTTTTTCAGGTGTTCCATAAGTGACGATCGTTCCGCCCTTATCTCCGCCTTCCGGGCCCAGGTCAATAATATGGTCCGCCGTCTTGATGACATCCAGATTATGCTCGATCACCAGAACTGTATCCCCATTGTCAACCAGCCGCTGCAGAACCTGTAGCAGCCTTGCTATATCGTGGACATGAAGTCCGGTAGTTGGTTCATCCAAGATATAAAAGGAGCGCCCAGTGGAACGGCGATGCAATTCAGAAGCAAGCTTCACCCTTTGCGCTTCACCGCCTGATAAAGTGGTAGCAGGCTGTCCAAGCTTGATATAACCCAATCCAACATCATAAATCGTTTGTAGCTTCCGTTTGATTTTCGGGATATTTTCAAAGAAACCAACACCTTCCTCAACTGTCATATCGAGGATGTCGGAAATGTTTTTCCCTTTATATTTCACTTCAAGAGTTTCCCGGTTATAACGTTTCCCATGACAGATTTCACATGGGACATAGACATCCGGAAGGAAATGCATTTCAATCTTGATAATGCCATCACCACGGCATGCTTCACAGCGGCCGCCCTTCACATTAAAACTGAACCTTCCTTTTTTATAACCGCGGATCTTCGCTTCATTAGTCGAGGCAAATACGTCACGAACATCATCGAATACACCCGTATAGGTAGCTGGATTCGATCGTGGGGTTCTGCCGATCGGTGATTGGTCGATATCAATGACTTTATCTAAATGCTCAATTCCCTTGATCTCACGGAAATCACCTGGTCTGGCTTTTGCCCGATTCAGCTTTTGAGCCAACGATTTATGGAGGATTTCATTGACTAATGTACTTTTCCCGGATCCAGAGACTCCTGTAACGGCAGTAAAGACCCCTAGCGGGAATTTCACATTAACGTTTTTCAAATTATTTTCCTTGGCACCTTTTATCTCAATGACACGGCCATCATTTTTTCGGCGTTCCAATGGCAATGGAATGAATTTCTTCCCTGCCAGATATTGGCCCGTTAAGGATTTAGGATTATTCATGACCTCTTCCGGAGTACCAGCGGCCACTATTTCCCCTCCATGTGCTCCTGCTCCAGGACCGACATCGATCAAATAATCCGCAGCAATCATCGTATCTTCATCATGCTCGACGACAATCAGGGTGTTCCCGATTTCGCGCATATTCTTCAATGTATCGATCAATCGATCGTTATCCCTCTGGTGCAGCCCTATTGAAGGTTCATCCAAAATATAGAGTACTCCCGTCAATCGGGAACCGATCTGCGTAGCCAAACGTATCCGCTGTGCTTCACCGCCTGATAATGTTCCCGCTGCCCTGCTCAACGTCAAATATTCCAAACCTACATTAGCCAGGAAACCGAGCCGCTCACGAATTTCACGTAAAATCAATCTCGCAATTGCAGCTTCCTTTTCAGTCAAATCAAGCTCATCGAAAAATACTAAAGCATCTTCCACTGATAAGGCTGTCGTTTCACTTATATGGACCCCTTGAATGAGCACGGAAAGACTCTCTTTTTTCAATCGGTGACCCTTACAGGCCGGACAGTGATGTTCCGACATATATTTCTGCATTTGCTCACGAATATAGTCTGAACTCGTCTCCTTGAAGCGCCTTTCGATGTTTCTTAAAACTCCTTCAAAAGGAATATATCCTTCTTGCACTCTTCCAAAATCATTTTTATAACGGAAATATATCTTATCTTTACCTGAACCAAGCAAGACCTTATCCATCTTCTCTTGCGGTAAATCTTTAACGGGCACATCCATATCTATCCCATAATGGTTGGCCACCGCTTCAAGGAGCTGCGGATAATATTGGGAGCTCGTCGGTTCCCATGGCGCAATCGCATGTTGACGGAGGCTTAATTCATTATTCGGGATGACCAGATCACGGTCCACCTCAAGCCTCGCCCCCAAGCCATCACAATCCGGGCATGCCCCAAACGGGCTATTGAAAGAGAACATTCTCGGCTCTAGCTCTTCAATCGAAAATCCGCAGTATGGACAAGCATGATGTTCACTGAACAGCAGCTCTTCCTCGCCCATGACGTCAATGATGACTTTGCCTTCGCCAAGCTGCAAAGCACTTTCCAATGAATCTGCGAGCCGTGCCATGATACCCTCTTTAATGACGATCCGGTCTATGATGACCTCGATTGAATGCTTTTTATTTTTTTCGAGAGTGATCTCCTCACTAAGATCATGCATTTCCCCATTCACACGAATGCGGACATATCCTTGTTTCTTAACTTCCTCCAAAACTTTTGCATGTGTCCCTTTTCTGCCTGAGACAAGCGGTGCCAATACCTGAAGCTTGGTTCGCTCAGGGTAATCAAGAATGCGGTCCACCATTTGCTCAATCGTTTGTGAGGTGATTTCAATATTATGGATCGGACAGGTCGGTCTGCCGACACGTGCAAATAACAGCCTTAAATAATCATAGATCTCCGTAACAGTCCCTACGGTTGAACGAGGGTTTCGACTGGTCGTTTTCTGGTCTATGGAAATGGCTGGTGACAAGCCTTCGATCGCATCGACATCCGGTTTATCCACTTGTCCTAAGAATTGACGAGCATAAGCGGACAGTGATTCTACATAACGTCTTTGCCCTTCTGCATAAATCGTATCAAAAGCCAAGGAAGACTTTCCAGATCCGGATAATCCGGTCAGCACAACAAGTTTGTCTCTCGGTATCGTGATATCAATATTCTTTAAATTGTTGGCCCTGGCGCCTTTTATCACAATTTTATCCATTGCCATGTTTCGTCACCCTTCCGCTTTCAACTCTAGTAATAAATCACGCAGCTCGGCAGCTCGCTCGAAATCCAGTGCCTTTGCCGCTTCCTTCATTTCTTTTTCCATGCTCTCCATCACTTTTAAACGCTCTTTTTTAGGGAGCTTCGCGAGGCTTGGTGCAAGGTCTTCTTTATACTCTTCGCCTTCTTCGGCTACATGGGTCGCCCTTATGGAGTCCCGGATATCCTTTTGGATGGTTTGAGGCAATATTCCATGCTCTTTATTATAATTCTCCTGAATTTCACGGCGCCGCCTCGTTTCATTGATGGCAAGTTCCATCGAATTCGTGATGCGGTCTGCATACATGATGACATGGCCGTTGGCATTACGGGCTGCACGGCCCATCGTTTGAATAAGCGAACGCTCCGAGCGAAGGAACCCTTCCTTATCGGCATCCAGAATGGTCACCAATGACACTTCCGGTATATCCAGGCCTTCCCTTAAAAGATTGATTCCAACGAGTACATCATATTTGCCCATTCGAAGTTCCCGAATGATTTCTATCCTTTCCAAGGTCTTCACTTCCGAATGAAGATATTGGACCTTGATGCCGATTTCCTTTAAATAATCAGTTAAATCCTCAGACATCTTTTTCGTCAAGGTCGTAATGAGCACACGCTCGTTCTTTTTGACGCGCTCCTGTATTTCACCGATCAAGTCATCTATCTGCCCTTCAATCGGCCGCACTTCCACCGTCGGATCCAGCAATCCGGTAGGACGGATGATCTGCTGAACCATTTCTGGCGTATGTTCAAGTTCATATGGTCCCGGAGTTGCCGAAACGAATATGGATTGATGTACCTTTTTTTCAAATTCTTCAAATCTTAGCGGGCGGTTATCTTTTGCAGACGGCAGACGGAAGCCATGATCGACGAGCACTTGCTTCCGCGCCTGATCTCCATTGAACATTCCGCGGATTTGCGAAAGGGTTACGTGTGATTCATCCACGACCAATAGGAAGTCCTCTGGAAAGTAATCCATTAAAGTGTATGGTGTCGCACCTGAGGGGCGAAGGGTTAAATGGCGGGAATAGTTCTCGATCCCTGAACAAAAGCCCATTTCCCGCATCATTTCCAAATCATAACGGGTCCGCTGCTCCAAGCGCTGTGCTTCAAGGAGTTTTTCATCTTCCCTTAATTCCTTCAATCGCTCTTCCAGTTCCGTTTCGATATTTTGAATGGCAATCCGCATTTTCTCTTCGCGGGTTACGAAGTGGGAAGCCGGGAAAATGGCGATATGTTCCCGTTCACCAGTAATTTCGCCAGTCAGGGCATCGACTTCACGGATGCGGTCAATTTCATCCCCGAAAAACTCGACCCGTACACAATGTTCATCACGTGAAGCCGGGAAAATTTCGACCACGTCACCGCGAACGCGGAAAGTCCCTCGTTGGAAAGCAATATCATTCCTCTCATATTGAATATCCACGAGTCTGTGCAGCAAGGCATTCCGGTCTATTTCCATGCCAGTTCGGAGGGAAACGACCATCTCCCGGTACTCTTCAGGGGAACCGAGGCCATATATGCACGAAACACTGGCAATGATGATGACATCTTTCCTCTCGAACAAAGATGAGGTTGCCGAGTGACGCAGTTTATCGATTTCATCATTGATGCTTGCATCCTTTTCGATGAATGTATCCGTGGATGGGACATAAGCCTCTGGCTGGTAGTAATCATAATAGCTCACGAAGTATTCAACGGCATTATTAGGGAAGAACTCTTTGAACTCACTGTAAAGCTGCCCTGCCAACGTTTTATTGTGGGCAATGACAAGAGTCGGTTTATTGATTCTTTGAATCACATTGGAAACGGTGAACGTTTTCCCTGTCCCCGTCGCTCCCAATAACGTCTGCATTTCCTTGCCTTCCTTAATCCCTTCGACCAGCAAGTCAATCGCTGCCGGTTGATCTCCTTGAGGAGAGTATTTTGAGACTAACTCAAACTTATCCTTCACCAAGCATAGCCTCCTATTGAAATATTTTTATATGAAAACGGGACATGCCTATATCCCTTCTATTTATTCCGGTTTAATAAAGCATATATACACATTCTACCACAATAGCCTTAAAACAAACCAGCAATAAGCGAACATCCATTCTATTTTCGTTTTATGGACTTCATGATGTGTTGAGGGGAATGACATGTTTGAGTACAAAAAAAGCACCTTTGGTGTCAGGCGCTCTTGGATGTACGTTTCATCATTCTTTTTGATAACCAGAACCCCACTGTCAGGGATAAGGCATCGACGATGATCAATAAGTTTGTATGCGTATAACCTTTATATGCGGAAGCTGTAATCAAGGCAACAGTTAAAACAAGGCCCACGACATTGTTATAGGTGACTCTTGAAAATAGCATGACAAGTAGACAAGGAAGGAAAAGGGCAGAAAGAAGTTTAATCATTTTTTCATCTCCTTTATAAGAGAAAAATAGAGTAGTTTCAGTTTAAATGATTATCAAGTTTTTTGCCAATCAATTTCCTACTTGATTTTCAAGGAATCGTCGGAAAAGCATTCCACACATCCTCCAATTATGCCCATAAAAAAAAGAGGCAAACCCCTTTAAAGGGAAGTTTGCTTCTTTCCTGCCCAATCAATATGGATCCGCTTCATGTCCTTTTCTAACCGCGTCCTCAGGGTTATCCGTCCCACCCAGAGGTTTTGAAGAGTCCGTATGTTCAGCTGCCGCAGCCAGTCCCTCTTTCAATCTGCGGCCATACTCTTCATCGGCCTCTTCGGCAAGTGCTATCATTTTTTCCTGAATGCGCTTGTCGGCAGGAGCCAATGCCGCCACTAAATTGGAAATTAAATCGTCTTTTTCCCAATCCTCGAATTCACGGAATGTTTCACCAGCCTGTTTCGTATTGTTTTGGCGGTCGATTGTCTCACGAACAAGTTTCCCTTCCACCATGGGTGTATACTCCTTGCCCGTCTGCTTGGCTTCTTTCAAGCCGCCGACAGTTGATGGTTCGTAGTTGATGTGGGGGCTTTGGCTGCCTCTGCCAACTTCATATTGCATCTGTCCGCCAGTCTGATTCGTGGCTGTTGGTTTCTTTGGAGCATTAATCGGCAATTGCAGATAATTCGCGCCGACACGGTGACGCTGTGTATCGGAATAAGAGAATGTACGTCCCTGTAACATCTTGTCATCGGAAAAGTCCAGTCCATCCACTAGGACACCGGTGCCGAATGCAGCCTGTTCGACTTCAGTGAAATAGTCTTCTGGGTTTTTATTCAATACCATCGTACCGACATGAAGCCATGGGAACTCATCTTTCGGCCAGATTTTCGTATCATCCAGCGGATCAAAATCCAACTCGGGGTGATCATCATCACTCATGATCTGTACGTTGAGATCCCACTCAGGATAGTCCCCGCGTTCGATCGCTTCATATAGGTCCTGTGTGGCATGATTGAAATTCGTCGCTTGAATTTCATTTGCCTCTTGCTGTGTCAGGTTCTTGATCCCTTGTTTCGGTTCCCAGTGATACTTGACAAGCACCGCTTTCCCTTCTTCATTCACCCATTTATAAGTATTGACCCCTGACCCTTGCATCATGCGATAGTTAGCCGGGATGCCCCATGGGGAAAACACAAAGGTAACCATATGGAATGTTTCAGGCGAACTCGAGCAAAAATCGAAAATCCTCCTGCCGTCCTGAATATTCGTGACCGGATCGGGTTTGAAGGCATGTATCAAATCCGGGAATTTCATGGCATCACGGATAAAGAAAATTTTCAGGTTATTACCTACAAGATCCCAGTTTCCATCCTCAGTATAAAATTTAACGGCAAATCCCCTGGGATCACGTAATGTTTCCGGGGACGTCCCTCCATGAATAACAGATGAAAATCTCACGAATACCGGGGTTTTTTTACCCTCTTCCTGAAAAACCTTCGCTCTCGTATATTTTGAAATCGGCTCGTCCCCCGCTTTACCGGTCGGAACGAAATAACCATGAGCACCTGCACCACGGGCATGCACAACCCGTTCAGGGATACGCTCCCTATCGAAGTGGCTGATCTTTTCCAGGAAATCATAGTTCTCAAGTGTACTAGGGCCTCTGTTCCCTACAGTTCTAAGACTCTGGTTATTCGTTACCGGGTGCCCTTGCCTGTTCGTTAATGTTTCTTTCGATTCATCATTTGGTTTTTTGGATTTATCAGACAAAAAATCCCTCCTCTGTTAATAAAAGCCACAATACTACTATACTTTCCCCTATTCCCTATATTTCACTCTTTAATCTCCAAATTTAATTGAAATTAGTTAAATAAGTACTTTCCCCCTATATATCGCTGAGCATAGGTTTATGCCATTAACAACTGGTTTAGATCATATAATGATTAGAAAGCTTTTATGCATTTAGTAGAAATAGGGAGTGAGCATACCCATTTTTGTATCTGTCAACAGCGCTCCATTATAATGAACTAAGGATAAAAAATTTTAAAAAACGGGGTGCCTTCATTGGACGAATCAATATTAGGGAAACTTGGCAGGATGATGACTGGAAAAACCAGTCGTTGGGTTGTCATTGCTGTATGGATAATTGCAGCTATCGCATTAACCTTCACATTGCCTGCCGTTAATGATCGAACAGCAAATAATGCCGCAGACTTGCCTGAAGACTCACCTTCTGTCGTGGCTGATGAACTTATTAAAGAAGAGTTTCCAAAATCCTCTGGATTACCTGCCCTCCTTACATGGCATCGGGAAAGTGGACTGACAGAGGCCGACTTGGCTGAAATCCAGTACCTTTCCAAAGAACTGACAGATAACCCATTGACACAGCAATCCTTTTTACCGCCGCTTCATGAAATTCCGTTGCCTGCTCTTCAAGGATCGGTTTCAGAAGACGGAACGACTTTCGTACAGCCGCTTTTCTTTAAAGAAAAGACCGAGACTGAAATTCTCGAAAAAAATCTTGAAAGCATTAATGAAGCTGTATCTGAACGCATTGGATCGGACCCATTCAAAGTCCCGACGGATTCAGGTGATTTATCCCTTCGAGTGACAGGCCCTGTAGGGATATCCGTCGATGCAACGGGTTTATTTTCAGGTGCTGATTTCAAATTGCTGTTAGCGACGGTAATACTAGTACTTGTCGTGTTATTACTCATTTACCGCTCTCCTCTTTTAGCCATCATTCCTCTAATCGGAGTGGGCTTCGCCTATATTGTCACGAGCCCGATTCTAGGATTCATGGCAGATCATGGTTGGATTACAGTCGATTCACAGGCAATTTCAATCATGACCGTATTATTATTCGGTGCCGGAACGGATTACTGTCTATTTTTAATTTCTCACTACAGAAGTGAATTAAGGAATCATGAAAGCAAACGGAAGGCCATGATCGCCGCATTTAAAGATTCATCAGGCGCCATTGCGATGAGCGGCCTTACGATCGTCATCTCCCTGCTAACATTGCTTGTAGCCAAATACGGAGCCTACCACCGTTTCGCTGTACCATTCAGCTTGTCCATTTTTATCATGATGCTCGCAGCTTTAACACTTGTACCGGCATTGCTTTCTGTATTCGGAAGGGCTTCCTTCTTCCCGATCGTTCCGCGTACACCTGAAATGGAAGAAGCACGGGCTAAGAAAAAGGGAAAAGCCGTCAAAAAGCATAAAGAAGGCCGCATCGGTAACTGGATTGGTCATATCGTCACGACCAAGCCATGGACTGTCATTCTTACATGCCTGGTCATCTTCAGTGTTTTAGCTGGATATTCTTCACAAATAAAATATTCATATGATATTCTCTCCTCCTTCCCTGAAGATATGAACTCCCGTGAAGGCTATTCTGTCATTTCCGATTCGTACTCACCTGGCGAACTGGCACCAGCCACAGTGGTCATCGATACGGATGGTGAAGATATCGATTTAGCGCCGGCATTAGAAGGAATGAATATTGTTGAAAGTGTTGCCGATCCAGTCACAAGTAAATCCAATAAAGATTTGCAATCCTATGAGGTCACCTTCAACTTGAACCCATATGCTATCGAGGCCATTGATTCCATTCCGGAAATCCGCAAAATGGCGGAGAGAGAACTGAAGGCCGCCAATATATCTTCCGTTGATGAAAAGGTTTGGATTGGCGGGCAAACTGCGACGCAATTCGATAAAAGGGATACCGTAAAATCCGATGAATTCATGATCATCCCGATCATCATCGTCCTGATTTCCTTGCTCCTTTTAGCGTACTTGCGATCTGTGATAGCCATGGTGTATTTAATGGGGACAGTCATTCTCTCATTCTTTGCCGCTATGGGCTTAGGTTGGTTAATCCTGCACTATTTCATGGGTGTAGATGCCATAGAGGGGACCATTCCACTTTATTCTTTCGTATTCCTGGTTGCACTTGGAGAGGATTATAACATTTTCATGGTTTCAAGCATTTGGCGTAAGAAAGAAACAATGCCAATCAAGCAGGCCATCAGAAAAGGCGTTGCCGAAACTAGCGGAGTCATCACTTCTGCCGGAATAATCTTGGCAGCCACTTTTTCCGTTCTAGCCACACTTCCGATTCAAGTATTGGTTCAATTCGGTCTCATTACTGCTCTTGGTGTCTTAATGGACACATTCATTGTGCGCCCGTTCCTTGTTCCTGCAATCACCGCCCTACTTGGCCGCCGTGCTTTTTGGCCGAGTAAAGTGACCAATCAAGAAGAGAAAGAGCATGCCAATTAATATAGGGAGTCTTCATAAGACAAAAACCCTGTGCCCCATAAATGCACAGGGTTTTTCATGTTTTCAAAATTAAGGAAAACTTTCAGTTGACACTATTGATTTAACCTCTTATAATTACATTAAGTTAAGATATCTCAAATTAAAGATATATAAATTCAAGATTAATAATCAGGAGGAATAAACATGACAAATACAAAATGGACAGTCGACCCTACTCACAGTGCTATAGAATTTTCCGTAAAACATATGATGATCGCTAAAGTAAAAGGAAGTTTTAATAAGTTTGAAGCAAGCATTCTAGCAAACCCATTGGATCTAACGACTGCAGAAATCGATTTTACCGTTGATGTGGCCAGTATCGACACACGCAATGCAGACCGGGATAATCACTTGCGTTCCGCTGACTTCTTTGATGTAGAAAACAATCCTACATTAACATTCAAATCAACAAAAATCGTGAAAACGAGTGAAGATGAATACGATGTAACCGGAAATGTGACTCTTAATGGAATCACACAAGAAGAAACTTTCAGCATCACCTTCGAAGGCCAAGGTAAAGATCCATGGGGAAATGAAAAAGCGGGATTTAGCGGAAAAGGGAAAGTCAAACGCAGTGATTATGGTCTAACCTATAACGCGGCATTAGAAACAGGCGGCGTACTGATCGGCGATCAAATCACGCTTACCATCGAAATCGAAGCAGCTAAAGAAGCTTAATGAAAAAAAAGCGAGCCTGCCTACAGTTTTTTTATGTTTAGTACAATTCGAACGTTGATTTCCACTTCAGGCACTCGCTTTCCACGGGCGGTCCGAGGGGAAAAAAAGAATATGGGCTATGGTTCTAATGAAAAGTCTGCAATTTCTCTAAATTTGGTAAAAACAACAGAAGGGGTTTAGGAAGGCCAATCCAAACCCCTTTTGTCTACAAACTGAAGAAGCAGCCATCCTCTAGGGATGGCTGCTTCTTTCTGCATTTTCCGGATTTACGAATTCCTCGTTTTATATAGTAAATAAATGAAGTATGGTGCCCCGATGCTCGCTGTGAAGACACCAGCCGGTATTTCCAAAGGTGAGAATAAGGTCCGTCCAATCAAATCCGCCACCATAACCAGGATGGCCCCAAGCAAAGCTGAAGTGGGCAGTAACACACCAAAACTCGAACCAACCAATCTTCTGGCCATGTGGGGTGCCATTAATCCCACAAATCCTATTCCGCCGGCAAAGGCCGTGGATCCACCAATCAAGGCCGTACTGATCATCAATAATGCAAACCGCTGTTTTTGGACATGGCCCCCAAGCCCCGTTGCAAGGTCATCGCCAAGCTCCTGTAAATTAATATTCCTGGCATACAGGAAGGCGATTAACAGGAATATAATCGTCCATGGTGCCAGTACAGCGATATTATTCCAGGTGGAGTTTGACACTGACCCCGTGATCCAAAGGTTGGCCTGGCTCGCTTGATAGACTGGGCCAAGAATCATCATCATCGTAGTGAATGCCTTCATTAAAGCCATCACCCCAATCCCGATCAACACAAGCCTTATCGGGGGAACTCCATTTTTCCAGGCTAATGAATAAACAAGAAAGGCCACGACCGTCGCCCCAATGAATGCAGCTAACGGCATCCAATTGATGCTCACCGTTAAAGAATGATTCTTATCGCTAAAAATGGCCAGGAATCCAACGACCGCTACAGTCGCTCCTCCTGTTATCCCCAAGATATCCGGGGAAGCAAGTGGATTTCGAATCATCCCTTGAAGGATCCCTCCAGCTACGGCAAGGCCCATCCCTACCAGCAGGGCAACAATTATTCTGGGCAGGCGGAAAGATTGGATGATAAGCCGATCGCTCTCCGTCCCCCCTCCGATAAAGACCTGGAGGACACTTAACGGATTTATATTCATTTCACCCACTCCAGTACTGATCACAAACACTAGTGAAGTGGCTAAAAATAATATGAAAATCACGATCATCGCTTTTTTATCCATCAAGAATGATATTTTTTCATTAAACAAACGAAAACTCTTATATGGCTTCATCGACCGCTGAACCCCTTTCTAGCAATATAAATAAAGAATGGGGTCCCGATTATGGCTGTCATGACTCCAACCGGAACTTCTCGAGGCATCAGGATATACCTGGACATGACATCGGCCGCAATCAAAAGCACCGCCCCGAAAAGTCCAGAGAAGGGAATCAACCAGCGATGATCGATGCCTACTATAGCACGGGTAAGATGCGGAACGACGATTCCTATAAAGCCAATCGGACCCGCAACCGCCACTGATCCGCCAGCGAGCAGTATGATTGCCAGTCCCAGGACCAGCTTAAGGAAAACTATATTCAGTCCAAGGCCTTTTGCAACATCTTCACCCATTGATAACACATTCATTTTACCGGACATGATCAAGGCAATGCCCCATCCTACGATAAGATAAGGCAGGACGGCAACTAAATTGTCCAGACTTCTACCGGAAACCGATCCGGCAAGCCAGAATAGGACTTGATCTAAAAGAGCCTCATTGGAAACAAGAAGACCTTGGGTAAGTGAAGCTACCATGGCCGTCATGGCTGCACCAGCCAATGTCAGCTTCATCGGTGTCAAGCCGCCGCGTCCCATGCTTCCAATCATATATATGCTTATCGCGGCTATGGCCGCCCCCATGAATGACAGCCATGTGAATACTTGAAGATTGCTTATCCCAAACACGGTGACCCCAGTGACAACCGCCAACCCCGCCCCAGCGTTGACCCCGAAGATATCTGGAGAGGCCAGTGGGTTTTTAGTTAGCGTTTGCATCAAAACCCCCGAGATGGCTAAACTTGCACCAATTGCCGAAGCAATCAGGGCACGCGGAAGTCTGACTGATTGAATGACGATGTGTTCATTCGTCCCATTGAAATGGGTAAAAGCATCGATGGCCATTTTCCATGTCGTATCTGTATAACCGTATACAATGCTTGAGCACAGTAAAAACAGCAGCAAAAGAATGGTAATGAACAGCCCCATCCATTTCTGCCATGCATATTTTAATAACATATCAAGTTACCTTTCCAATCACGTTTGTATAGTAATATTTTACTGGTGGCAACGGGATGATGTCAATGAATTTGAGAATCATTTTCATTTATATATTGACAGAAAAGTATATTCATTTTATGATGATGCTGTTAAGTGCGAATGATTATCATTTGCTGAAAAATTGGGAGGGATACATAGATGTTTAGATTTAAGTCATTATTAACGATTTTTACAATATTTGCAGTCTTTCTTCTGGCAGCTTGCGGGAATTCGGATGATAAAGCCGATGGAAATAAAGCTGAAGACAAGAAAGAGGAGAAAAGCTACACAATTGAGCATGCCATGGGCACTGCCGAGTTGAAAGAAACGCCTAAAAGAGTGGTCGTTCTGACAAATGAAGGTACTGAAGCATTGCTTGCTTTAGGAATTAAACCTGTTGGTGCCGTTCAATCATGGCTTGGTGACCCTTGGTACGACCATATTAAAGATGATATGGATGGGGTCGAAGTTGTTGGTGTTGAACATGAAGTTAACTTAGAAAAAATCGCATCACTGAAGCCTGACTTGATTATCGGAAGCAAGATACGCCAAGAGGCTGTTTATGATAAATTAAATGCGATCGCCCCTACCGTTTTCTCGGAAACGCTAAGAGGAGATTGGAAAGAAAACTTTAAACTATATGCAAAAGCCTTGAACCTTGAAGAAAAAGGTAACGAAGTAATTGCAGAATTCGATAAAAACACAGAAGATCTTAAAGCTAAATTGGGTGATAAAGTAAATCAAGAAGTTTCCATTGTTCGTTTCATGGCTGGAACTACTCGTATTTATTACACAGATTCATTCTCTGGAGTGATTTTCGATCAATTAGGATTTAAACGTGCAGAACAACAGAAGGAACTATTCACTGCAGACAATAAATTAGGTAACCTTGCCATTGAGGTAGGGAAAGAAGTCATCCCTAAAATGGATGGAGATATTCTCTTCTACTTCACTTACGCTCCTGAAGGGGACAAACAGGCCCTAAGCACAGCAAAAGAATGGACTAATGATCCACTTTGGAAAAACCTTGATGCAGTCAAAAGCGGAAATGCCCATGAGGTTAGCGACGCAACTTGGAATACAGCTGGCGGAGTAATAGCAGCTAATAAAATGCTGGACGATATAGAAAAGATCATGCTTGAAAAGTAATATTTTGAAAAAGGCCTTTCTCGATCTATTCGAGAAAGGCCTTTTATTTTATATTAATGTATCATTAACCCACTTGTCCGCTTTCCTTTAATTGATCGTCTACGAACAAGATGCCCAATTCGTAATGCTCCCCGTCAAAAAGAGCTCTTTGCACAAAACGGATCTGTTCATTATTATCGATGACCTCAAGCTTGCAATGTGCCCGGTTTATTTGGAGCGCCCTGTATAACTCTTCTTCCTCCCTGACGACGACCCCATTTATTTTCGAAATGACCTCGCCTTTTTGCAACCCCATTTTATCTGCCGGAGATTGAGGGATAACGCCCAAGATCTGGACACCCAGCTTACTTTTCGAAAAATAAAAAGGAAGCTTTTGATCCATTGCCTTTTGGGTATAGTGCAGGAGTTCACGACCAAGGATCGCTAAAACAGCCGTTATGATTGCCAATGGAGGGTACCAGTAACCCACTGCCGCCAATAGCGTAATCACGATTCCCAATGCCCCTACCTTTTTACCTTGCGCCCTAATGGCCAGTTCCGGAAGCGTCCCATGAACTTTTTGCTTAAAGCCGATTAACATGGGCAGTACGATCGGCGATAGGGACATATCCCCGATTGAAAAAACCGGGTACCATTCGAAAGGCACTGGAAGTTGTCCTCCAGGTATCATGACGAACATGGGAATTAGCCAGATTCGCTGTGAAACATACACACCTATCGGCTGCCCCCTCTTGGATACCTCCAACTGAGGAGAGACCTTTTCACTTCCATTGCCAGCAATCAAAAACCCTTCAGCAATCAGTAACAAACCTATCAAAATAACAAGTGTCGGATATACGGACCGATCCAGCTGATTAAAGGCATCCTGTAATAAAGTCAGCTGGATATCACTATCATATAAAAAGAAAAGGATAAAGAAGGTGAGTCCCACTGTATAAACGGGGGAAACAAACCTCTTTTTCATGGATAGCATGGACAAAACCGTAACAACTGCCATGATGAACAGAGCCGCTAAAGGAATGGCTAGTCCAGCAGCCAGCGTGAGGAAGGAAAGGATCAATCCCCATACCAAGCCTTGAGGTAACATGGAACGAAGCTCCATGGAAAAACCGTAAATCTTCGTATTGAAATCATGGCGTTCCCGTTTAACGCGAAGATAGCCGATGAATAAACAATAGGCAATCGAAACATAAAGCAAAGGATGAAGGAAGAGTTTTCCTAATCCCATTAAGCATGCAATCAGCCAATCCGTTGTCAATTTCTTTCCACCATCCTCAAAAGTAATCAAAATTTTGTCAAATTTCGTTCTGGTCAGTTACCTCCTATTCTATCAAAAATGTAACCTTCATGCCTATTAAGATGCAGAAAAAGTAGCTTTATCTTAAGTTTCCCCTATACTGCCTTCATGTTCGCAGGCGGGGCTCGATCAAATGCAAAGGCTCTTTTCATAAAGATTGTTGTTTTTAAAACGAAACAATTTAAGGTTGATTGGAGCGCAAGTGCGAGACTCCTGCGGGAGCAGCGGGACAGGTGAGACCCCATAGGCGTTTACGCCGAGGAGGCTCACCGTCCGCCCCGCGGAAAGCGAGCATCTGGAGGGGAAATCAACCACACCGCTTTACTTGGTAAATAGCAACAAAGTAAGCGAAAACAGCCAATACAAAAGAGGCACCGCTCCAAGGGGAACGGTGCCAGCAATTTATTTCACTAAATAATTCAAAGCCGTACGTAACTGAATATCATTATCTTCATCCTGGATCTTATCCAGAATGGCGGATTCCAGATGTGCTGCGGTTTTAGCGTCCAGTTCACCCGTAACTTCCAGTCCAAATTGTTTTTGGAATGCCTTTACTGCAATTTCTGTACTCCAATCATAATATCCATCCTCACGCCCCGGTTCAAACCCGAGTCCTTTCAGAATGCTTTGGGCATACTGGATTTGTTCATCATTCATATCCCGCTGCAGCACCTTCTCGATTGCCAGCTGATGTGCATCAAAATACTCCGGTTGTTTCACTTTGATTGTCGGTTCGATCCCTTTTTTATGGATCCAGTTCCCTGAAGGCGTCAGCCACTTATATAACGTAAGTTTAATCTTACTGCCATCACCCATTGGTACAGCTTGCTGTACAGTGCCTTTCCCGAAGGTCTTCTCACCGACCAATGGATAGCCTCCCGCCTCTTGCATCGCTCCAGCTAGGATTTCCGAGGCTGAGGCACTGCCTTTATCCGTCAACACGGCAATGGGATAAGCTTTCGCTTTCTTAAGGCTTGTAAAAAACGATTGTGTTTCTCCCGTCCTTTCCGCAATTTGCAAATAGGGTTTGTCTTTTGTGATAAATTCGCCAAGAATCGTTTCCACACTGGAAAGAAGGCCGCCTGGATTGCCGCGTACATCTATGACCAAGCCCTTGATTCCCTGCTTTTCCAGCTCCTTCAACTGCTTTTTGAAATCAGTCGCAGTATTTTCCGAGAATGTGGTCAACTCGATATAACCGATTTGTTCTCCGGCGACTTCCTTAATTGATGAAAATACGGTATCCAACGGGATTTCGGCACGCACCATATTGAATTCTAGAGGATTGTCCACCCCAGCCCGCTTTATTTCCATTTTGACGGGTGAACCTTTTTCGCCACGGATTTTCAGGCGTGTTTCATACAGATCCAAACCTTCGACACTCTCGCCATTCACCTTAAGGATTTGATCTTTCGGCTTTAATCCCGCTTTTTCGGCAGGTGAATCTTTGTAAGGAGAAACAATGATGACCTTACCATCTTCCATTCCGATTTCAGTCCCAATCCCTTCAAAGGATGAGTCCAGGGTTTCATTGAATTGCTTAGCGGTCTCCTTGTCCATATATACGGAATAAGGATCCTTCAACGCTGACAGCATGCCTTGGATGGCACCCTCGACCAGTTTGGAACCTTCCACCTGTTCTACATACTGACTTACGATCAAACCGTAAGCTTGTTCAACTTTTGCCCATTCTCTATCCTTCGATATTGCTTGGCTTTCATCCTTTACTTCATTCTTGGCCGAGAAGCTTGTCCAATATATGCCCCCCACTGCTCCAATGGCTAGTGACATGATGATTGCTAGAGGAAGTACCCATTTTTTGACCATATTTATCCCCATTTCTGACCTGATATGTATTTCACTATATGAGGGGAGTGGAAATAATATGCTTATAGATAAAATTGACACCACAAAAAAACAGACAAGGAATTTAATCCTGGTCTGTTTTCTCATTGATATATTGGGTATTAATTAGGTATATAGTCTAATGGATTAACAGCATTTGACTTGCTATAATTCCATGGGCCTTTATGTAGCTCAAAGTGTAAATGCTGACCGAAGGAATGTCCTGTGTTACCCATGATGCCAACTTGTTGACCTTTGGCAACTACAGCACCTTCGCCTACCTGTCTAGAACTTAAGTGTGCATACACAGTAGTCCATTGCTGGCCGCCGATTGAATGGGTAACGAAGACGACGTTACCGTATGAACTGGAGAAGTAAGAACGGCTTACGACCCCGTCGGCTGCCGCTACAACTGGAACCGTTCCGCTAGCAGCGATATCGATGCCGGCATGCTGTTTATTCCAGCGTTCACCCATTGTTGAAGATACATATCCTGCACTTGGTCTAGTGAATGTACCAGATGATACAGCTGGCGCTTGACTTACATTAGACGAAGATTGTGAAGATGGTGATGAGCTGTTGCTTTTTGCACTATATCCTGAAGAAGTGGATTGCTTTTTAGTTTCGGATGCTTGTGATGCTTGAGAAGCTGCTTGTGCTGCCGCTTGCGCTGCTTCTTGCTCTGCACGTTTTTTCGCTTCGGCTGCCGCTTTTTTACGGGCTGCTTCCAATTCGGCAAGACGTTGATGCTCTAAGCTGATGGCAGATTTGATTGCTTTTTCTTGAGCGGCAAGATTCGCTTTCTCTTCCTCTAGACCCATCTTCTCGTCTTCATGCTTTTTAGTTTGTTGCTTTAATTTCTTAACCAAAGCATCCTTTTCTTGCTTCTGCTGTTTTTGCTGCTTTTGAATTTCCAATAATTCAGCTTTTGCCACTTCTAAACTGGCTAGCTTCGTTTCTACTGCTTTTTGCTTTTCTTCTAGATCCTTTTTATCCAGCTCATGCTGCTTTAAAATATCGCGGTCGGCTTCAGCGATTGTCGCTACAGCTCCGACACGGTCAACTAAATCCCCAAAACTGGATGATCCGAATAATACTTCAAGGTAGTTCACGTCCCCGCCAGTCTCCTGGAAAGAAAGGGCCCTTTCCTTCAATACTTCATTACGTTTGGCGATCCGCTCTTTTAATACTTTAATCTCTTCTTTCAATGCCTCGATTTCTTTTTTCGTTTGTGTAATTTCAGCATTTTTGGCATCGATCTTTTTTGCGGACTCGGCAATTTTCGCTTCAAGGGCAGCGATTTGATCTTCTGCTGTCATTTGCTTATCCTGCAGGTTATCGATTTTCTTTTCCGTTTCGGAAATATTCGATTCAACACCGGAACGTTTTTCCTGGATGGATTCTTTCTGTTTTTCTAAATTCGAAATCGACTCAGCATAAACCGAAGGTGCCGCTAGAATGCTTCCCAACCCGATCATGATGGAGGCATTCATGGCAATGATATTTTTTTTCAACGTTTCATTTCCCCTTTCAACCCGTTACATCCTTGCCTTGTAACGTCTCTCTATTTATGTCTGGCTTCTTTTGGCTTTCGAGTAAAGATTCACTTTTATACTTTCAAGAACTTCCTGACGGACATCAAGCTGCCCCATATCCCGATAACGGCACCAATTACGATGAGGATGGCCGAAACTTGATAAATAAATGGATTTGCAGGCAGGAAATCTATGAATTTGAACGTGATTTGCGGTGCTGCATATTTATATAGATTGTAGTAGAGTACTGCTATCAGACCTATCGGAATGATGGAACCAAGGACTCCCAACCAGAGACCCTCCAAGAAGAATGGCCAACGGATGAACGTATTCGTCGCTCCTACCAACCTCATGATCTCAATTTCTTTTCTTCTGGCTACAATGGTAATTTTAATCGTATTCGAAATCAGGAACATTGCAGTAAATAGTAAGCCTACAATAAGAACGATCCCTATGTTTCTAGCAATATTAACAAAGCTGAATAGTTTCTCGACGTAGCCTTGTCCATATTTAACACTTTGGATATACTCCAAACCTTCGATCTTTTTTGCCACCTTGATGACATCTTGCGGGGATTTCGTTTTGATAACATAAACGTCCCTTAATGGATTATCCTGTTCAAATGGTTTAAACGCATCACCATTATCTCCCAAATCATCTATTAAATTGGTAAGCTCTTCATCTTTTGGAGAGAAAATCACTGATTCTATGCCGTTCATCTCCGTAATTTGCTTACCAATAGCTTTTATATCGTCATCATTCGCCGCATTATCAATATGTGCCCGAACTTCGACATCTTTCTCCACATTTCCCGCGATATGATTTAAATTCATCATGAGCACTAAAAAGACGCCAACCAATGTTAGAGTGACCGTTACTGCACTGACTGAAGCAAACGTCATCCATCCATTACGGCCAATATTTTTAAAACTTTCACGGAAGTGACGGAGCAATGTTCTAAATTTCATATCCGTAATCACCTCGATGTTCATCGCGAACTATTTTTCCACTTTCAATGGCAATGACACGTCGTTTAATATTGTTGACGATGTCCCTATTATGAGTGGCCATGACAAGCGTAGTTCCGCGTTTATTAATTTCTTCAAATATGTTCATGATTTCCCATGATGTTTCGGGATCAAGATTACCTGTAGGCTCGTCGGCTATGACTACCTTAGGGTCATTGACGATCGAACGGGCTATTGCAACCCTTTGCTGCTCCCCACCGGATAACTCGGAAGGCAGCATCCTCGCTTTATGTTTAATGCCAACCAGATCGAGAACTTCCATGACTCTCTTTTTGATTTCTTCTGGTTCCTTTTCAATAACTTCCATGGCAAAAGCTACATTTTCATATGCAGTGAATGTTTGAAGGAGTTTAAAATCTTGGAATACCATACCGATATTACGGCGGAATAGAGGAACTTTCGAATTGCGGATACTTGGAAGGCTGAGGCCATTGACCAAGATATTACCGCTTGTAGGCTTTTCTTCCCTATACATCATTTTGATGAAGGTCGATTTTCCGGCACCGCTCGGACCCACTACATAAACGAACTCGCCTGCCTTTATTTTCACATTGATTCCATTAATGGCAATTACGCCATTTGGATATGTCTTTTTCACATCTATCATTTCTATCATTCTAAAACCACCTAATTTGCTTGGATTATCACTATGTACCAACAGCTTTTTCGACAATTTTCACTGAAATCTGACAAGAATCTCTCTTACTTGAGCACAGAAACATTATAACATCATATTTTGTCAAATTAAGCATAAATAATATTACAGTTTCATTTCAGTTAGACATATATCAACATCTATGTAATAATTCCAGGATTTGATTGCTTGATAAGGGATTAAATGTGAGTTGTTCCGAGGTTTTAAAGGAGTCTAAATGAAACGTCCTGCTGAAGCAGGACGTTTGTCGATCATTACTTATGTCCAGCAAGCCATTCTGCGACCATGCTCGCTTCTTTGCCCTGGATTATACCTTTTGGCATTCCACCTTGGCCATTCGCAATGACTTTTTCGATGTCTTCTTTCGAAAGCTTGGAACCGACCTTCGTTAAATTCGGCCCCACGCCGCCTTCAAGATTCACCGCGTGACAGCTTGAACATTTGTTTTCATAAATTTTAGCGGCATCACCGGCACCTGCCGTAGTCGTTTCATTATTTTCACTTGCAGGCTCTTTATCTGCAGCATCATCGTTCCCACCGCATGCAGCCAAGGTCAAAGAAGTACCCAGAACTAAGGCTAACCATTTCACTTTCATTGAATTTACCCCCTCTGATTTATACCAGCACAAGAACATTATACCAATTTCAATCCAGTTTAAAACCCTCCCCGAGTACCTCCGATGCGTCCATTACAATTACAAACGCTTTAGGGTCAACGGGTTTCACCAATTGTTTCAATTTGGTGAATTCCGACTGGTCTATTACGCACATCAAAATCGGACGAGTATCATCCGTATAGCCGCCATACCCGGATATGCCTGTTACACCCCGGTCCAGCTCATGTATGATAGCATCCCTTACTTCCATTTCTTTATTCGTGATAATTAATGACATCTTCGACCGGTTCAATCCAATCTGGATGAGGTCGATCGTCTTGCTTGTCACATATAGCCCTATTAAAGCATAAAGCCCTTTTTCAATATCAAAGACGATGGCAGCACTTAAAACGATGATTCCATCAATGACAGCAACACATGTCCCCAATGACAGATGGGTATACTTATGGAAGATCTGTGCCGCCAAATCGGTCCCCCCTGTGGAACCCTTCCCGCGAAAGACGATCCCCAGCCCAAGTCCGACCATCATCCCCCCGCAAATCGAACCAAGCAATGCATCGTTCGTCCATGCATCCCAATCCTTTGTCAGAAATACCACTAAAGGCAAAAACAAGGTTCCAATCAGGCTTTTGGCTCCGAAATGTCTTCCAAGGATAATAAGCCCCGCAATGAACAAAGGGATATTAAAACCCCAAAGTACATAAGCCGGCTCCCAACCGAGAGTTGAATCGAGAATCGTGCTAATCCCGCTGACCCCTCCGGATGCAACCTGGTTAGGCAGTAAGAAAACATTAAAACCAATGGCAATTATGGCCGAACCGACAATCACCAATCCATACTCCATTAACTTTTGAATTAAAGGGTGCTTCTGCTCCCGGTACCTTTTCTTCATTTTGCATATGTCTCCTCGAACCATCATTATTAACTAGTATTGGCCGAACGAGGTAGAGCATCCCTTTTCCATCCTGTAAATGTCAGCCAGGAAATCATAAAAAAAGCCGGACCGGGGAAACCGGTCCGACTGGCTGATTTTATAATTTTGAACGCAAGTACGCATCAATGAACATATCGATATCCCCATCCATGACTGCTCCCAAGTTTCCGGTCTCCGCACTAGTACGGTGATCCTTAACCATGGAATACGGGTGGAATACATAAGAACGAATTTGGCTTCCCCAGCCAATTTCCTTTTGCTCACCACGGATTTCATCCAATTCCGCTTGTTGCTGTTCAATTTCACGTTGATACAATTTGGCTTTCAGCATATTCATGGCCTGGGCCTTGTTTTTGATTTGAGATCTCTCGTTTTGGCATGTTACCACGGTGTTCGTAGGTATATGGGTGATCCGGACTGCGGAGTCCGTTGTATTGATATGCTGACCACCTGCACCACTTGCCCGGTACGTATCGATTTTCAAATCTTCCGTGCGTACTTCTATATTGATCGTCTCATCGAATTCCGGCATGACTTCACATGAAACGAATGAAGTATGGCGTCTCCCTGAGGAATCGAAAGGAGAAATCCGGACAAGACGGTGTACCCCTTTTTCCGCTTTCAAATAACCATAGGCATTATGTCCTTTGAAAATTAAAGTGACACTCTTGATTCCAGCTTCATCACCTGGAAGGTAATCAAGGGTTTCCACTTTGAAACCTCTTTTTTCACCCCATCTTGTATACATGCGAAGCAGCATGGAACCCCAATCCTGGGACTCCGTTCCGCCTGCACCTGGATGCAGTTCGAGAATGGCATTTTTCGAATCATATTCTTCACTTAGTAAAAGTTGAAGTTCAAAGTCATTCATCTTTTGCGAAAGAATCGTGATTTCTTCTTCCAGCTCAGCCAAAAGTTCTTGATCATTCTCCTCTTTCACTAATTCATATGTCAAATCCAGATTTTCATATGATTCATTCAGTTCGGACAATTGATTGACTTGCTCTTTCAAAGCATTCGTTTCATTGATGACATTTTGTGCTTTTTGCTGATCATTCCAAAAATCGGGATGTGTCATCTCATTTTCAAGCTGTGCGATTCGTGCCTCTTTTTCATCTAAGTCAAAGAGACCCCCTAAAGTCCGTTAATCGTTGCGCTGTCCGTTCAAGTTCATTTCTTATTTCTGCTAATTCCATTTCTCTTCACCTCATTAAGTATGTTAAAAAAAATCCCTGAAGAGGGATTCGTTTCATTACAAATAAACCTCTTCAAACTATATGCAAATATATGGCTTTATGCAAACTAAACATGAAAAGAGGCGGCAAGCCTTACACTTAACCGTCCCATATTCATTATACACCTAACTTTAGCCTAAATTGCCATGGCAATTCTTATATTTTTTACCGCTGCCGCATGGGCATAACGCGTTTCGGCCAACGTCTTCCTTTTTACGGGCAGGGGCTTTTTTCACTTTCCCCCCGTCTTCTTCCTTCGGATTGACCGCTTGACCTTGTATGACTTCCTTACGCTCCAAATTGTTGCGGATTTCTGCCTTCATGATGTATTTGGCGACTTCATCTTCCATTGAAGCAATCATGGCTTCAAACATTGCGAAACCTTCAGATTGATATTCACGTAACGGATCGATCTGGCCATAAGCACGAAGGTGGATCCCTTGGCGCAATTGCTCCATTGCATCAATATGGTCCATCCACTTACTATCGACTGCACGAAGAACGATTACTTTTTCGAATTCACGCATTTGTTCTTCAGATAGCTCTTCTTCTTTTTGGTCATAGCTTTCTTTCACTTTCGCTAAAATGAACTCAACCAACTCCGATTCATTTTTTCCTTCCAATTCAGCTACAGTGATTGAACCTTCATTAAATAGGTTACCATTCAGGTAATCCACAAGGCCTTGTAAATTCCAGCCTTCCTCATCACCCATCGGTGCAAACGCGACAACATTTCGCTCGATGGATGCCGTAATCATCGTTTCGACGATCTCACGTAAGTTTTCACTTTCCATGACATCGAAACGCTGTTTATATATAATTTCCCGTTGTTGACGGAGAACATCATCATACTGCAGTAATTGCTTACGTGAATCGAAGTTATTGCCCTCGACCCGTTTCTGTGCGGATTCAACGGCCCTTGTCACCATTTTACTCTGAATTGGCTGGGAATCATCCATTCCAAGGCGTGCCATCATGTTTTTCATGTTATCCGAACCGAAGCGGCGCATCAATTCATCTTCCATTGATAAATAGAATTGAGTGACCCCCGGGTCTCCCTGACGGCCTGACCGACCACGCAGCTGGTTATCTATACGCCTGCTTTCATGACGTTCCGTGCCGATGACGGCAAGGCCTCCAAGCTCCTTGACACCTTCACCAAGCTTGATATCCGTACCGCGCCCTGCCATGTTCGTAGCAATCGTAACTGAGCCCTGATTACCTGCATTCGCAATGATTTCCGCTTCACGCTCATGGTTCTTGGCATTCAAAACATCGTGAGGGATTCCTTTTTTGGATAAATAGGCGGAAATGACTTCAGATGTTTCGATGGCAACCGTACCGACAAGCACTGGCTGACCCTTTTGATGACGCTCGGCGATATCTTCCACAACAGCCTTGAATTTCCCATCAGTCGTCGCGTATATAAGATCTGCCCTGTCATCCCTGATGATATTCCTGTTTGTCGGGATCGCAATGACATTCATATTATAAATATTGCGGAATTCCTCTTCTTCCGTTTTGGCTGTACCGGTCATACCTGAAAGTTTTTCATACATCCTGAAATAGTTCTGGAATGTAATCGTCGCAAGAGTCATGCTTTCATTTTGAATTTCAAGTCCTTCTTTCGCTTCGATCGCCTGGTGGAGACCTTCACTGTAACGGCGGCCTTTCATCAAACGGCCAGTGAATTGGTCAACGATGACTATCTCGCCTTCCTGGACCACATAATCCACATCCAAATGCATGGAAACATGCGCCTTTAACGCCTGATTTATATGATGATTCAAAGTAACGTGATTAATATCGAACAAATTATCGATATTAAACGCTTTTTCAGCCCGATTCATCCCATCTTCCGTCAGCTGTACACCTTTTGTCTTTTCATCATATGTGTAGTCCGTTTCTTTTTTTAAGGTTCTCACAAACGCATTGGCCTGGATATAAAGCTGAGCCGATTTTTGTGCGGAACCGGAAATGATCAATGGCGTTCTCGCCTCATCGATCAAAATCGAATCGACCTCATCAATGACAGCAAAGTGCAGCGGGCGCTGTACCATCTGTTCTTTATATAACACCATATTGTCACGAAGATAATCAAAACCTAACTCATTATTCGTACTGTACGTAATATCCGCATTGTAAGCCGCCTGCTTTTCTTCTTTAGAATGACTGTTCAAATTCAATCCGACGGTCAAACCAAGGAAATCATACAATACACCCATCTCGGTGGCATCACGGTGTGCCAAGTATTCATTGACAGTAACGACATGTACACCTTTACCGGTAAGCGCGTTTAAATAAACAGGCATGGTCGATGTTAAGGTTTTACCTTCCCCTGTTTTCATTTCGGAGATATTTCCATCATGAAGGGATGCCCCACCCATGATTTGAACACGGTAAGGATATAAGCCCAGAGCACGCTTTGCACCTTCACGCGCAACCGCAAAAGCCTCGACAAGCAAATCATCAACGGTTTCCCCATTTTGATAGCGCTCTTTAAACTCATCCGTTTTGGCACGCAACTGTTCATCCGATAGTGCAGCCGTCCCATCAGCCAGTGCTTCGACCTGATCGGCGATTTTTTCTAAACGTTTGATTTCTCGCTTGTTCGGATCAAAAACTTTATTTAATATATTAAGCATTCAATAACGCTCCTCTATTATGGTAATGATCGTTCAATGACTAAATTCATATAAGTAAGAAGAAACACATCTTCTATTATTACTAATGCACGCTTAATTTTACCACTTCTATTCTAGAGGTACAACTTCATGTCACTTGCCTGGTATAGACCTGAATTCAATTCTTGCGAAAAACAATGGATAAATGAGGAGCAAAACTGTTAAAATAGAAGGAAGTATATAAAATATGTTGCAAACTCCCCACTATTCCATGTGCAAATGAGAATTATCCATAACCTTCCATCACTAGATGCTGTGTCCTCTCTAGCGATAGCATGTCAAGGTAATCCAACCTTACAGGCGTCATGTTTTGAATGATAAGGTGGGCTACTGAAACTTAATAGCGGAAGATAAATAGAACATGTTTCGAGGTGGTATTGATGATTGGTGAACGTGTAAAAAAACTGCGAGAAGAAAAGAAAATGTCGATGACTGAACTTGCCGATAAAGCGGGTGTGGCAAAGTCTTATTTAAGTTCGCTCGAGCGGAACTTACAAACGAATCCTTCTATTCAATTTCTTGAAAAAATCTCCGCCGTACTTAACATTCCTGTCGATGCCCTGCTTTATGATGCACCAAATAAGGAAACTTTGGACAATGACTGGATGAAAATCGTTGAGGAAGCCATGAATTCAGGTGTTTCAAAACAACAATTCAGGGAATTCATCGAGTTTAATAAATGGAGAAAAGATAAAGAAGAGTAGAGTGGTAGTGTACTAGTTTACCTACATAATCCAAGTTTGAATAAACCCTATAAACAGCTAGTGAATCGAACCACTGTTTATAGGGATGTTCTCGATCTTGTTCGGAACCTATTTTCCATCGTTCTCCTCAAATGTTACCTCAAGGCTTTCCTTTTTCAAAAAAGCACTGATTTCCTCTTTTTTGAAACCCAAGCTCCTTGCTTCTGAAATCAATTTCACCCATTCTTGATCCATTGCCACATTAGCCACCTCTTCTACCTCCTAAAATACTCTTGTATTTCAGGCAGACCAGCCATCATAGTCACAAGGACCTTAGACCTGTGCCTTTGCGTCCCAATCTTTCAATAAGTTTGCCTTTGTCGTGGTATTTATTACCATATAGTGCTTATAATCATATTATAACGGATATACACTCCATATATTGCTATTTTATGTCGGTAATCTGCATAAAAGCAAAAACTTTTATCCGACAAAATATTACAATATCAAGAAAATTCATGGTGCAGGTAAATTATGATGGACTAATTCAATTTCGTTTTTTTGTATAATAGTGAATATTGCTCTTCTTAATAGTTGGTTGGGGTATATTGATTCTCTCAATTATAAGTGCATCGAGGGCCTTTTGCGCAGTTAAATCCTCATCGCATTTCGGGCAAAGCCACTTTCCATATTCCGCACTGCTAAAAGATGCCCAATGGCATGTATGGCAATTCTTTTGATACAAGTTATCCAACCCCTCTGCACCTTGATCAAATTGTTTTTTTATAAATTACTATACGTTCTTTTTAAAGAACCGACAATTCGAGTATAGTGCAAAAGATAGGGGTAATTGGTAAATCCAAAGTAAACGAACCCTATCAAAAAAGCACAACCCAGAGGCCTGGGTTGTGCTTTTGGTCTTAGATTAATAGTTAACTAGGTTCAATCAACCCATAGCGTCCATCTTTTCGGCGGTACACTACGTTCGTTGTATTCGTATCCGCATTCGTGTAAACGAAGAAACTGTGACCAAGCATATTCATTTGTAAAATAGCCTCTTCACTGTCCATCGGCTTTAAATCAAAGCGCTTATTGCGGACCACTTCAATATCATTATCGTCTTCGAATTCATCCACCACTTCGTCAACATCCGTATTGAAGGCGAATGCATCGGGTGTAGTCGATAGATTGTTCCGGAACTTACGATTGACCTTCGTTTTATGTTTACGAATTTGGCGCTCAAGCTTATCATTGATCAAATCAATGGCAGCATACATATCCGCATTTTCCTCTTCAGCGCGAAGAACCAAATTCTGCATGGGAATCGTCACTTCGACCTTAGATGTATTATTGTTCACTTTTAAATTCACTAACACATTTGCATCTGGTGTATTGTTAAAATATCTTTCTAACTTGCCAATTTTCTTTTCGACGTATTCTCGAATTGCTGGAGTTACCTCAATGTTTTCACCGCGTACGTTGTAATTCATAAAGTGAGTCCTCCTTAAATTAAGACTATACAGTTAGATTCTACAATACCCCTCCGGTTCCCTTTAGAAACACATCATGAAATATGTCGAAATAATGAAACAATTGTCGGAAGGTTTGGAAAGGGTTGATGTCTGCCCTAGCTTCATTATATCAAATGCTATGCTATAAAGAAAAAATTAAGCCTATATTATTTACAGAAAATTTAAAAATATTTAACATAAAAACCGTTTGGAATCCAAACGGCTGGTTCCGCGGTCTCAGAATATCCAAAGAGACACTGATGAATTGAAGGGACTGATAGATCAATTGCTGATTTAAACCGTTCCTCTCCTTCAGCTTTGCCACTTCATCAATCAATTCCGCTTTTAGCATTGCAAGGACTTCCGTATCTTCAGGTCCTGTCAGTTCCGTCACGGTATGGATGGAGGCAGGCTGTCCCGCCATTCCATTGGCTGCAAGAAATTCCCCGACTGCCCTTTCCCTTTCCTTATCCGTTTGACCGATGGCTTTAATATGCTTTTGTTCCGAAATCAGCAGGGCAGTAATCGCCTCGGTATCATTCGCTTTCAAAATGGCGTTTTCCTTATCGCCAATTGATTGAAGCTTTTATGAAGCTTGATCAATTTTTCAAGCGATCCGATGATGTTCCGTGCAGACAAGTTCCTGCCTCCTCCGCTCATAAATGAAGGACGGAAAATGGCTCCGTCCACTTCATTCAAGCTTTTACATTGAAAATTCATTTCCGGTAAAAATCGATGAGACCCTTTGCCGTTGCTTGTGCATTCAATTTATAATTTCCTTTTTCAACTTGGATTTTCAATTCGTCCACTTTTGCTTGTCTTGCAGCAAGAATCGGGGATGATTGCTGCATTTCTTTTGCCTCTGAAGAAATTTCTACTTTATCCGAGGATTTGACCTTGGACTCTTTGATATTCCCCGTTTTAGTGGCTTGTAGTTTATAAGGGTTAACACCTGTCATACCTACGTTATTGATTTTCATATTCCAGATCCTCTCCTTCGGTCGATTTTATAAATCCCATAATGTTTCAATTCATTAACACATGAAAATGGCTCTGGAATGTGTTATTCTCCCTATCTTTAATTGTTTCCTGTAATCTTTCCTTAGACACCCATTGTCGAATTCTGTTCTCAATATCGAATATTTTAACAAATAACGCATCACGTTTCCATGATTTATCCTTTTTGATCATCCTTCATGTAGTACGTATTTTTTTTATCATTTCCTAGAATTCCAGTCACGCGCTTTTCCTCATTTTCAAATGCCTGCAAATCCGTAACGAGTGTATCCCTGCACTTGCCGCATAACCTTCCGCTCTTGATGTTAGCGCCGCACTTTTCACATGGAATTCCTAGATTGGCAAACTGCGCAATCCTCAACTTTCCGGTTCTCACAAATTTAATTATTAACGTTTCTCAACGCCAGTGTCCTTAACCACCTGCATCATGGACGCCGTTCTATTTACTTTCTTGCGGAAATATGCATAAACTTTATCATATTGGGCTTCTTCTTCTTTATAACAGGCATCGCATACATCCCGGAATTTCGTCATAACGAATAACGAATTACAGTTCGGACAGTTGAATACTTCCATCGAGGCCCCTCATTCACCATCACAGCGATTATTCTTTAGTGTATATATCGAATAATCCCGGCGATACTTTAGGATATTCATTAAAATAAGCTGTTTCACCTAGCCAGGGTGATGGATGATACTTCTTTGGCCCCAGCCATTATCAATGCTTTCGCTGCATGCCTGAGAGTTGTGCCTGTCGTGTAAATGTCATCGATGATCAAAATAGATTTATGCTCCAGCAAATCAGATTGCATGACCTGAAAAACCTGCGGTAATGAGATTCTCTCTTGCCGTGATTTTTTTGATTGTTTTTCCGTATGTATTCTGGTCAAGGTCTCAACCGTGTGAAGTCCAATGAGATCTGCCAAAGCCTGCCCTTGGTTGAATCCCCGCTCCCTAAGCCGTTCATGACTAAGCGGGATGGCCGTTACTAGGTCAAATTCCATGTCTTTTAACCTTTCTTTCAAAAAAGGGGCGAAAACCTCAGCTAATGCATAATCCCCCCGGTACTTATATTTAGCAATAATATCTTTTAAGTGTTCATTATAATGAAATAGAGATATGTTCATCGACAAAAAGCCTCCCCATTCACCATCCCTTTCCCATCTTGAACAATCCAGACAGAGGTCACTGGTCATATATTCCCCGTCCAACTCCCTTGAGCACATTGAACATGTCTTTCCGGTAATCCTATTAAGTTTCCCCTCACATACTTCGCAGATTGCCCTTGCCTCGGCCCGCTTAAGCAAGCTCCTCCATGTCAATGCCCGACTCATTCCATCATCACAAACAAGACATCTATTCATCCAGCAGCCCCCTTTTCATGGCATCATTATTCATTATTTGTATATGGTGAACCGCATCGACCATCGCTTTACTTTTACCGTAATGAAAAAAGGTGATCGTCCCGGCGGGGTTAGCAAAGCTTCTCCCTACCCTGCCGGCAATCTGAACGAGGGCACTTTCAGAAAACACTTCATGTTCAGCACCGATGACGGCTACTTCCAACCGATCAATTGTCACGCCGCGTTCCAGGATGGTCGTTGTCAGTAATCCTGGAACCATTCCATTCCTTAGTGCCATTACCTTTTCCTTTCGATCAGGGTGCCTGGAGTGGACAATCGATAATTTTGGGGACAGCCTTTGGAACAGCGGAATGGCCTGCTCCATCACTTGAATGCTTGGAAAAAACAAGAGGAAGGGGATTTTCTGCTTAAGGCGTTCACTTACCCATCCGGTGATTGTGGGGGGAATCTTTTGTTGAAGAAATAGTTTTTGCCAATTGCCGCTCCACTTCATTCCAGGGACAGGAATTGGCTGACGATGATAACGGGCCGGGATTATGACGGCTTTCAATTTACCGCTTCGGTATAGCCGCTGCATCCGTTTTGAAGGTGTGGCGGTCAAGTAGATGGTCGCCGCAGAAACCTTTTTCGATTTATTTACCGCATAATGCAGCGAATCATCAATTGAGTAGGGAAACGCATCGACTTCATCAACGATGATGACATCGAAAGCTTCAATAAAACGGAAAAGCTGATGTGTCGTGGCAACGGTCAGCGGCGAAAAGCCATGTCTATCTGCACTGCCGGCATAAAGGGTCATGACTTCAATCGCAGGAAAGGCTTTTTTTAACCTTGGGGAGAGTTCGAGAACGACATCGGTCCGCGGTGTTGCCAAGCATATCCGTTTCCCTGCATGCAAGGCTGCCTCAATCGCTGGAAATAGGACCTCCGTCTTCCCCGCCCCGCATACAGCCCATACCAGGAATTCATCTTTTCCGTTCACGGCTTCAACGACACGGTCGGAGGCATTTTGTTGACCTGACGATAAAGTGCCTGCCCAACTCATCACATTGTCAGGAATCGTAAACGGAATGCCGGGCCCGGTCCACCTATAAAGCTTGGCACATTCACTGACCCGTCCCATCATGATGCATGAGCGGCAGTACGTGCAATCTTGCTTGCAAATCTTGCAAGGGAATGTATAAAACAACGTTTGATCTTTGTTACCGCAACGTACACAGTTATAACTGCCGTTTTTGGATTGCACGCCGAATGTTTCCGAGACATACCCATTCTTGAGGTGCTCTGCGAGGAGTTCTTGGGAGAAGGGGATTTCGAGGGCCAAAAGGTGTTTTCCGGTGAGATGGTTCTGAAGTTCCGGGGAATAAGGGGGGGAAATGCTCATGTTTTCCAAATTGTAACCTCCATTTCCTGATAAATTAAACTCCTCCTTATCATTCGCTTTTTACTCCCGGATTCCTTTTTGAATCCATAAAAAACGCCTTTCACTTAGTAAAGGCGTCACAGCTTAAATTTTATACCAGCCCATCCCCATTGAACCTTCGCCCAGATGTGTTCCGATTACCGGACCGAAGTAGCTGATGTCGAACTCGACATTTGGGAACCGGGCTTCAAGCTCGGCTTTACAGTCTTTAGCTTCACTTTCCCGTTTTGCATGAATGATGACGGCT
This sequence comes from Peribacillus simplex, assembly GCF_030123325.1. Taxonomy (NCBI): domain Bacteria; kingdom Bacillati; phylum Bacillota; class Bacilli; order Caryophanales; family Bacillaceae; genus Peribacillus; species Peribacillus simplex. The sequence continues at coordinate 5,507,545 of NZ_CP126106.1, forward strand.
TTATATTTCTCGCCGCTCGCCGCGTCTTCCCCAAGTAAATCGGCAATCCGTTTCATCGCTTTTTTTCTTGTACGGATTTTTTCGAATGGGACGATGACTTTATCAACAAAATGGAGGACCGGCTTCACTTGAAGCAGACTGCCAATCAATGCTTGGGCACTGCTTAAGCGGCCGCCGCGCTGCAGATGGGATAGGTCATCTGCCATGAAGTAGGCCCTTACCGATGGTTTCATTTCTTCGAGCCTTGCCATGATTTCTTCTGCACTTTTACCATCAAGTGCCATCATTGCCGCCTCGATCACGTAAAACCCCTGTACCATGCAGCTGATTTCCGAATCAAAGGCATGAACCCTGATTCCTTCGACCATTTCACCTGCAGATACCGCTCCTTGATACGTTCCGCTGATGCCGCTCGATAAATGAATGGAAATAACATCATCATATTCTTTTTGCAGTTCCTCGAACTTCTCGACAAACTTCCCGATTGGAGGCTGTGAAGTGGTCGGCAATTTCTCCCGCATCTTCACTTCCTCATAAAACTCATCCGCAGTTATATCAACTTCCTCCCGGTACGCTTCATTGGAAAAAATGACATTAAGCGGCATCATATGTATATGTAAACGATCACGTATTTCCTTAGGTATATATGCAGTGCTATCTGTTACGACTGCGGTTTTCATAATAGTACCATCCTTATAAAAATTTACTGTATCATATTCACCATTCTATCCGAAAATGCCTTTTTTTGCATTAATAGCTTTCTGCATTACCAAGAATTTGAATCGGGTCATCCATCCAAAAAAAAATCCAGCCCTTCAGCACGCATTGCGGTACATGAAGAGCCGGACTTATCGAACACTTTAATTACTTCACTTCCACCCAGCCATTTTTAATAGCTAGGACAACCGCTTGTGTACGGTCATTCACATTCATCTTCTGAAGAATGTTACTCACATGGTTCTTGACTGTTTTTTCACTGATATATAGAGTTTCGCCGATGGCCCGGTTGCTTTTCCCGTCCGCTAAAAGTTGAAGCACTTCACATTCGCGTCGAGTCAATAGGTGAAGCGGCCTCCTAATTTCTATCGTATGTATGGAATCACGATCAGCACCCTCTTCAGCTGCCAAGCGGCGATATTCTTTAACCAAATTATGGGTCACCTTCGGATGAAGGTATGAGCCGCCTTCAGCGACTACACGCACAGCATCAATCAACGCATCTGCGTCCATTTCTTTCAAAAGATAACCTTGTGCTCCTGTTTTCAATGCGTGCTGCACGTAGTTTTCATCATCATGAATGGAAAGGATGATGACTTTTGTTTCAGGGTAACGGTTCACGAGCATTTTTGTTGCTTCGACCCCATTCATGGTCGGCATGTTGATATCCATGATAACAACATCAGGTTTATGTGTTTCAACGAGGTCCATCGCTTCGCTTCCGTCATCACCCTCGGCAACAACATCAAAGGATGATTCAAAATCTAATATGCGCTTTACGCCTTCACGGAAAAGCTGATGGTCATCGATAATGATGATACTAGTCTTCAACGGCTTCTTCCTCCTAGTTTCTATTTAATATGTCTATTCTCTATAATTTATAAATGGTAGGGAACTTGTATAAACACCAAAGTGCCTGCCCCCGGTTGTGAATCGATCGTCATTTCACCTTCCAGCAGCTCGACTCTTTCCCTCATTCCTACCAAGCCAAATGAACCTTCTTTTTGAATCGAAGAGTCAAACCCCTTTCCATCATCTTTGACGACGACGGTCACCATCTCCTTGGAAATGGACAGTTTAACTTGAATCTGTTTTGGGTCCGCATGCTTCAATGAATTTTGTACAGACTCCTGAACCAGCCTGAATAAAGCGACTTCCATATCGGAAGGAAGCCTTTTGACCTGTCCAAGGTTGACGAAATTCAGATTCACACCATTATTATAGTCTTCGGTCGTTTGCAGGTACTTTCTGAGGGTAGGTACAAGGCCTAAATCATCAAGCGCCATAGGACGAAGGTCATAGATGATCCTGCGCACTTCATATAAAGCATTCCTTACCATGACCTTTAAACTGCGGATTTCCACTAACGCTTCATCAGGACCTCTCTCCCGCTGCACTCGTTCTATCAAGTCTGAGCGCATCATGACGTTTGCCAGCATTTGCGCAGGGCCATCATGAATTTCACGTGAGAGCTTTTTACGTTCCTGCTCCTGGGCTTCGATTATTTTCAGGCCGAAGTCCTGTTTGCGTTTCGCTTCTTGAAGGGCTTCCCCCACAAATTTAAGATCCTGGGTCAAATAATTCTGCACTACCGATATTTGCGAAACGAGATGCACCGCTTTATCGATCGTCTGCTGCAGTCCCCTTAACCTTAACTCAAGCTCATCCCGGCGATTACGGAGCTCTTTCTCCAATTGCCGGTTAATTTGTAAATCGACTTGCAGCTTATGTGCCCTTTCATAAGCATCGCGCACCTGTTCTTCAGAAAAATGGTTGAAGTGCATACTGACTTCCGAAAGCCTTTTTCGAGCAAACCTGGCTTTTGAATCCAATGCATCGCTGTCGGTTATCACAATGGCAACCCTAATTTTCACATCATCAAGCTCTTTTGATAATGACTCGAAATCCTTTCGGCATTGTTCGCCGATATCAAAGACTTCATCCTTACTCTCACTAACAGTGCTCACCATTGTTTCTAAGATCTTGTCCAATGCTTTAGCATCAACCTTTTTTATGGACATTAAGATCCCTCCACTTAAATCAAAAGACTTAAACAATTTATTGTCTTAAAGACTATGTATATGGAAAAAAGTTCTTTCCCTTTTTCATGAATGGTTAAATTTCAGGAAACATTTGTATGAAGTAACCTTCATGAACATATTGTACCAAAAAAAGTTTAAAAATACGTTAATTCCCTTTTATGATTTCCATAAAATGTACCTATTTATTACTATACATCTCATATTTTGGCCACTTACGTCTGCCTATTAAAGGCAGAAAGCCATTTCAATTATCCTAATACAAAATATCCTTTTCAATCAAATGGGATATTCCGCTCCATTGATTATCATATGAAATAGATGCATTTATTAAATGGCAAAATCCCTGAAATGAGAGGACGCATTAAAGTAAAGTCAGGATAATGGCACGGAACTCATGTTTTTCCTACAATGTTATTCTTTTAAGCATATATGACCAGCTAATAACAATAACAGGCAATGAAATTAATTATAACACGTACAGCTTTTTCTTATATTAAAGTTTCTTTACACATGCGGTATGTAAATGAATCGTCATTGCCACTTTTTCCGCAAAGCCTTATAATAAATCAACTAATAGGAAGTACGAAGGTGGAATGGTAATGCTCACTAAATATTTAACGGTGGCAGGTCGCGGCGAACATGAAATCGTCATTGAAAAATCCCGTTTCATTTCCCACATCGCCCGGGTTGAAACCGAAGATGCCGCACAGGCCTTTATCCAGGAAATCAAGAAAAAGCACAAAGATGCTACACATAATTGTTCCGCTTATATGATCGGGGAACAAAATCAAATCCAAAAAGCCCTCGATGATGGGGAACCGAGCGGAACGGCAGGCGTCCCTATCCTGGAAGTGCTTAAGAAAAAAGACCTGAAAGACACCGCTGTTGTTGTCACACGATATTTTGGCGGCATCAAACTTGGTGCTGGCGGCCTCATTCGCGCTTACAGCAAAGCGACTTCAGAAGGAATTAATACCACTGGTGTGGTCGTAAGAAAACTAATGCGGGTCATTTCGACAACCGTCGACTATACCTGGCTTGGAAAATTGGAAAACGAATTGCGATCTTCCATTTATCAAATAAAGGAAATTCAATACCTTGATCAGGTCATTATCCTTGTATATGTCGAGGAAACACAAAAAGAGACATATACCGCTTGGATTACAGAGCTGACAAATGGTCAAGGCCATATCACTGAGGAAGAAATGCTTTATTTGGAAGAGGAATTCTCCTGATGAACTCCTGCATATTTTTCCTTTTTTACACTGTAATATAATTGAAAAGAAATATTTATTTTACGAAATTATTAAATCATTGTAAAATTAGGTGTAATATATGACGAAATATAAACTGCAGGATTCGAAAAATAGCGATATATGTCTGATGTTCGTTATTTAAAAGGAGAAGAAAAAGATGTCTACTACTAGGCGTGTTTATAAAATTAAAAAAACAAAGAAAAAAAGGCGAAAGAGGCTTTGGTTATTGCTTGTTCCCCTGCTGGTACTTGGTCTGGGAGCTTCTACGTATGCTGCAACCCTGTATATGAAAGCCCAGAATGTATTCAGTGATTCTTATGACCCTGTGGAAGCATCAGCAAAGCGAAGTGAAGCGATCGACCCGCTCGAAGATAATTTCTCGATCCTTTTCATAGGAATCGATGATAGTAAGGACCGTGACTTAAAAGGAAATTCCCGCTCGGATGCTTTAATTCTGGCCACATTCAATAAAGATCAAAAATCTATCAAACTATTAAGCATTCCACGTGATTCCTATGTGTACGTGCCAGCCAAGGGCGTAACCACGAAAATCAACGCGGCCCACGCAGCCGGCGGACCAAAAGCGACGATGGACACCGTAGAGGAGTTATTCGATATCCCTGTCGATTATTATGTTCGCATGAACTTTAATGCTTTCATCGATGTCGTAGATTCATTGGATGGTATCGAAGTCGACGTCCCTTATGAAATAAATGAAATCGATTCACATGACAAAAAGAATGCCGTCCATCTCGAAGAAGGATTACAGACCGTTGATGGTGAAGGAGCATTAGCGTTTGCACGGACACGTAAAAAGGACAGTGATATCCAACGTGGTGAGCGTCAGCAGGAAGTCCTAAAAGCCATCATTGCCAAAGCAACCTCTGCTGGATCACTGACGAAATATACAGACGTAATGGAAGCTGTCGGAGACAATATGACAACGAACCTTAAATTCTCACAAATGAGAGGTTTCATAAAATATGTAACTACCGATAAAGGACTGAATCTTGAAACCATCAAACTTGAAGGTCAGGATTCTACCATTAACGGAAGCTATTATTATCAGCTGAACGATACATCATTAGCGAACACTAAGCTGTTGCTTCAATCCCACTTAAACCTGGGACCGAATGAAGGCAATCAAACCGAAGCCGCTCAATCACAAACACAAGAATAAAGGGAAACCCCCATTCACTCCTGAGTGGGGGTTTCCTTTTTTGAAGCGTTCGCCTCCATATAGCTTAACTTATATGAAATGACATGCTTCGCAGACAGCCTTAAATGATCCACACTCAATACAACAAAAAAAGCCACCAACCGTTACTTTAAACGATTGGTGGCTTTTCATTTATACATTAGCAAAATTAGCTAATCTAGTAATCTATTCCCATAACGATCATGGTTTGTTTTTAAAGTTGAGCATCTTGAGCAACGGCTGATAGTTTGAATTGACCAAACCAATCTTCTCCACGAAAATCTCAATGATCAGCAGGAGTCCCGTCACAAGGATCAAAGCTCCCCACATCGTTGCAAATGAAAAGATAATGGCCGCTAAGCCAAAGCAAGCAGCTAAAGCGTATATGAGCAAGACAGTCTGCTTATGAGTGAATCCCAAGTTTATCAAACAGTGATGTAAATGGGATTTATCAGCAGCCGAGATCGGCTGTTTATTGACGACCCTGCGGATAATCGCGAAGAATGTATCCGAAATGGGCACACCCAAAATGATGATCGGTACGATCAATGAAATCATCGTAACGTTTTTAAACCCTAGCAGGGACAGGACGGCAATGATGTAACCTAAGAATAAGGCACCTGTATCTCCCATGAAAATCTTTGCCGGATGGAAGTTATATTTCAAAAAGCCAAGAGTGCTTCCAATCACGATCAATGCGATCATAGCAACAAATAGGTCCCCTTTAATAAGGGCCATTGTTGCAATTGTCACTAATGCGATCGTTGAGACACCGCCTGCAAGACCATCCAGTCCATCTATCAGGTTGATTGCATTAATGATGCCGACGATCCACAAAATGGTAATCGGTATACTAAAAACACCAAATTCAAGTGTATCGGTAAAGAACGGCAAATTGATGAATTTCACTTCAAGACCGCCCCATAATACGATAATGAGGGCCGCCAAAACCTGGCCCAGGAATTTGGGTGCAGCTCTTAATTCAAAAATATCATCAGCCATCCCGATCAAAATGATGACAAGGGCTCCCACCAGAAGGGGCAGCTGCTCCCCAAAGTCATTCATGAAAAGTAAGAACGGTAAGAACGTAATGAAAAAACTCAAAAATATAGCTAAACCGCCCATGCGCGGCATAATTTTACTATGCACTTTTCGCTCATTCGGTTTATCGGTAGCTCCTAATTTAAAGGCCAGCTTTCCGACAAAAGGAGTCAAAAAAATGGATAATAAAAAGGATACCAACAAGGCCAATACCAACAAGGCCCCTATTAACATCAAGAACCACCTCAATTCCACTAAAAATCTAATACCCGTAACGATCTATAAGAAAACCTATATATAAATGCTTATTTTAATTTTTCATCCTCAAATAAACATTATATACGTTTTCGGCTAAAATCTCTATAGAAAAGTTGCTTTTTGCAAATTTTTGTAAATCCGACCCTATCTTTGTCAGGTCTCCGGATTTTTTTAATTCCATAGCATTGCAGATGGCCAATTTGAGCTGTTCGATATTGCCGATTTCCGTAATCCAGCCCTTGCTCCGATCGGGAATCAATTCCTGTACACCGCCGACATCACTTGTGATTGCCGGAAGACCCGATCTTGCTCCTTCAAGTAAAACCAGTGGAAAACTTTCGCTTAACGAAGTCAATAATGTGATGTCCCCTAACGGGTAGATTCGTTCTAAATCTTCACGATACCCTAAAAAGTGCACATGATCGGATAATCCCTTTTCCGAGACCATCTCTTCCAGAGCGGATCTCCTGCTCCCGTCCCCTGCAAGCAACAGCTTTATATAAGGGAATTCCGATACCACTTCACTTAATGCCGCTAAAGCAAATTCATGACCCTTCACCGGTTCAAGCCTTGCAGGCATGATGACGATGAAATCATCCTTCCCAAACCCGAAATCTTCTCTTTGAAGCGGGAAAGCCAATTCCTTTTCAAAGTCAATTCCGTTCAGGATCTTTGTTATTTTTGACGAATGGATTCCTTGGTCAATCAAGTCCTGCTTAAAGCGGTCGGAAACTGCCAGTATATGATCGGCATATTGAAATGACCTTACATGAAGGCCGGTGAACAATTTTCCTTTTACACCCTGCCCCAAAAAGTCATGATGAGGTGAACTGTGAACAGTAAGGAGCCAAGGGCATTTAATGAGGCGCTTTATAAATGCACCATATATATTCGCCCGCGGACCATGTGTATGGATGATGTCTATATTATTTAGACGGATAAAG